>NZ_JAOPWB010000277.1 GCF_025965855.1 Mycobacterium sp.
GACCTGCGCGCGCACGGCGTTCCCTTCGAGACCAGCTGGCTGGACCCGTTCACCGAGTTCCGCTTCCCGCGCATCGGGACCGTCGTCTTCGACGGCGTGGAGATCGAGCTGCGTGGGGCGATCGAACCGTGGAACACCCTCGGCGAGGAGGCCACCGCCACCGGCACCGCCCGCTACGTCGACTCGTCGGTCGAGCGCATCCAGGTCCGCATCATCGGCGCCGACCGCCACCGCTACCTGGTGACGGCCAACGGCTACCCGGTGCCGCTGCTGGCCACCGACAATCCCGACATCCACGTGGGTGGCGTGCGGTTCAAGGCCTGGCAGCCGCCCAGCGCGCTGCACCCGACCATCAGCACCGACGTCCCGCTGCAGTTCGAGCTCGTCGACCTCACCACCGGGACGTCGCGCGGCGGGTGCACCTACCACGTCGCCCATCCCGGCGGGCGCGCCTACGACGAGCCCCCGGTCAACGCCGTCGAGGCCGAGTCCCGCCGCGCCCGCCGCTTCGAGGCGACGGGTTTCACCCCGGGCAAGCTCGATCTGTCCGCCATCCGGGAGCGGCAGGCCAGGATCTTCACCGACATCGGCGCGCCGGGCATCCTTGACCTGCGGCGCGTCCGTACCGTGCAGCAGTAATGGCACTTCCGAATACCGCACTGGACGCGGGCGGCCGCTACGACGCCGACCGGCTGCTGGCCGGGTACCGGACCGCGCGGGCCCAGGAAGCGCTCTTCGACCTGCGGCACGGCCCGGGGATCGGTTACGACGAGTTCGTCGACCGCGACGGGAACGTGCGGCCGGCGTGGTCCGAGCTGGCCGACGCCGTCGCGGAGCGCGGCAGGGCCGGGCTGAACCGGCTGCGCTCGGTGGTGGACAGCCTGATCGACAACGACGGCATCACCTACACCGAGTTCGTTCCCGGCCGCAACGGCGGTCACGCGCTGGAGCCTCGGCCGTGGAGCCTGGACACGCTGCCGATCGTGCTTTCCGCGGCCGATTGGGAGGTGCTGGAGGCCGGGCTGGTGCAGCGCTCGCGCCTGCTCGACGCCGTGCTCGCGGACCTGTACGGGCCCCGCACCCTGCTCACCGAGGGCATCCTGCCGGCGCAGCTGGTGTTCGCCCACCCCGGTTACGTGCGTCCCGCCAACGGCATCGAGGTCCCCGGGCACCACCAGCTGTTCATGCACGCCTGCGACGTCAGCCGGCTGCCGGACGGCAGCTTCGGAGTCAACGCCGACTGGACGCAGGCGCCGTCGGGCGCGGGCTACGCGCTGGCCGACAGGCGCGTTGTGGCGCACTCGATTCCGGACCTGTACGAAAGGATCGCGCCGCGACCGACGACTCCGTTCGCGCAGGCGCTGCGGCTGGCTCTGATCGACGCGGCGCCCGACGTCGCCCAGGACCCGGTGGTCGTGGTGCTCAGCCCCGGCATCTACTCGGAGACCGCGTTCGACCAGGCCTACCTGGCCACCCTGCTGGGCTTCCCGCTGGTGGAGAGCGCGGACCTGGTGGTGCGCGACGGCAAGCTGTGGATGCGTTCGCTGGGCACGTTGAAACGCGTCGACGTGGTCCTTCGCCGGGTCGACGCGGAGTACACGGACCCACTGGATCTGCGCGCCGATTCCCGCCTGGGTGTGGTCGGCTTGGTGGAGGCGCAGCACCGCGGGACGGTGACCGTGGTCAACACGCTCGGCAGCGGCATCCTGGAAAGCCCTGGGCTGCTGCGCTTTCTGCCGCAGCTGGCCGAGCGCCTACTCGACGAGCCTCCGCTGCTTCAGATCGCGCCGGTCTACTGGGCCGGCGTCGCCGGCGAACGCTCGCACCTGCTGGCCAACCTCTCGTCGCTGCTGATCAAGTCGACCGTCGGCGGGAAAACCCTTGTCGGACCGACGCTTTCGTCGGTGCAGCTGGCCGAACTGGCCGCGCGCATCGAGCACATGCCGTGGCAGTGGGTCGGCCAGGAGCTGCCGCAGTTCTCGTCGGCGCCCACCGACCACGCCGGCGTGTTGTCGTCGGCCGCCGTGGGCATGCGGCTGTTCACCGTCGCCCAGCGCGGCGGCTACGCGCCGATGATCGGCGGCGCCGGTTACGTGCTGGCGCCCGGCCCTGCGGCATACACGCTGAAAACCATTGCGGCAAAGGATGTCTGGGTGCGTCCCACGGAGCGCGCGCGGGCCGAGACGGTGACTGTTCCCTCTTTGCGCCCCTCGGCTCTGGAGCCGGGGAAGACCGCCGCGGGCACCTGGGGGATCAGCTCGCCGCGCGTGCTGTCCGATCTGTTCTGGATGGGGCGCTACGGCGAGCGCGCCGAGGAGATGGCCCGGTTGCTGATCGTCGCCCGCGACCGCTTCCACGTCTACCGGCACCACCAGGACACCGAGGAAAGCGAGTGTGTGCCGGTGCTGATGGCCGCGCTGGGCAGGATCACCGGGAGCGACACAAGCGCGGGCTACGGCGACACCGATGATCAGGCGGAGATGATCGCCGTCGCCCCCTCGACGCTGTGGTCGCTGACCGTGGACCCGAAGCAGCCCGGGTCGCTGGTGCAGGCGGTGGACGGGCTGGCGCTGGCGGCCAGGTCGGTGCGCGACCAGTTGTCGAACGACACCTGGATGGTGCTGGCCGGGGTGGAGCGCGCGATGGCGCTGCGGCCGGACCCGCCGGACTCGCTGGCCGAGGCGGACGTCCTGCTCGCGTCGGCCCAGGCGCAGACGTTGGCCGGGATGCTGACGCTGGCGGGGGTGGCCGGCGAGTCGATGGTGCGTGACGTCGGCTGGACGATGATGGACATCGGCAAACGCATCGAACGCGGACTGTGGTTGACCGCCTTGTTGCGTGCCACGCTGACCACCGTCCGCGGCGCCGCCGCCGAGCAGACGATCATCGAGGCGACGCTGGTGGCGTGCGAATCGTCGGTCATCTACCGGCGCCGCACCGTGGGCAAAGTCAGCGTCGCCGCGGTGGCCGAGCTGATGCTGTTCGACGCCACCAACCCGCGGTCGCTGCTGTACCAGCTGGACCGGCTGCGGACCGACCTCAAGGACTTGCCCAGCTCGTCGGGGTCGTCGCGTCCCGAGCGGTTGGTGGAGGAGATCAACACGCTGCTGCGCCGGTCGCATCCCGCGCAACTGGAGGGGATCACCGGCGGGCGCCGCGCGCGACTTGCCGACCTGCTCGACGCGGTCCACGCCGAGCTGCGCGACCTGGCCGAGACCATCACCGCCACGCAGTTGGCGTTGCCGGGCGGCATCCAGCCGCTGTGGGGACCGGAGGAACGGCGCGTGATGCCGGCCTAGCCGGCTACGCGCTGACGGCCGCGGGCCCCCGCAAATCCGAGCTCACCTCGTCGACCACCGCGTGGATGAATTGCATCTTGTCCAGCACCGCCACCGGCAGCACGAATGGGTACAGGTCGTCGTGCCCCATCGAACGGTTCACCATGTTCAGCGACCACGACAACGGCAGCCACATCTCGATGATGGTGGGGAAAGCGCTGGGGCCCAACGGCGTACGGTCGTAGGTCGCCGACGCCGGCGCCAGGCCGCACCAGGCCGAGGTGTCCAGGGCGTCGCGGATGTGCAGGTAATGGGCGAAGGTCTCGGCCCAGTCCTCGGCGGGGTGCATGGTCGCATACGACGAGACGTAGGTTTCCCGCCAACCCTCGGGAGCGCCGTCCCGGTAGTGCCGGTCCAGCGCCTCCTGATAGTCGGCGTCGGGATCGCCGAACAGCTCGTTGAACCGCGCCAGGTTGTCGCTCGACGGGGTGATCAACCGGTAGAAGTAGTAGTGCCCGATCTCGTGCCGGAAGTGCCCGAGCAGGGTCCGGTACGGCTCGTCCATTTCGACCCGCAGCTGCTCGCGGTGCACATCGTCGCCCTCCGCCAAATCCAGTGTGATGACACCGTTTTCGTGGCCGGTGAACACCTTCTCGTGCGCGCTCGACAACAGGCGGAATCCCAACCCGTAGTCGGCATCGCGGTCCCGCCCGACGATCGGCAGCTTCAGCTCGTGCAGCTCGGCGATCAGCCGCCGCTTGGCCGCCTCGGCGCGGGCGAAGGCGGCCAGCCCCTCGGTGTCGCTGTCGTTGGGCCGTTCCAGGGTGAGCGCGCACGACATGCACAACCCGCCGGGATGGTGGGTGGGGACCAGCCAATTGCATTCGGCGATATGGCGATTGGCGCACAGCTCGTACTCGCCGGCGCTGACGAAGCCGGCCTGCCCTCCGTCGCCGCCCTCGACGATCACCAGCAGGGCCATCTGCTCGAGGGAGAACCCCAGCGCGCTGCCGCACGACAGGCAGGCCGAGTTCTCGAACGCCAGGCGCTGGCCGCACTTGGGGCAGTGGAAGTCACGCATGCAAGAAGTCGCCTTCGAGAGGGCCTGAGTAGGGGACGACGTCGACGGCGACGTCGATCACGCTGTGCTCGGAGTTGGTGTAGATGATGCCGCGCAGCGGCGGCACGTCGGCGTAGTCGCGCCCGCGCCCCACGATGATGTAGCGCTCGTCGATCATCTGGTCGTTGGTGGGATCGAGCCCCAGCCACTCGAACTGGCCGGGCTCCTGCGGGGTCCACACCGCCGCCCAGGCGTGGGTCGCGTCGATGCCGATCATCCGATCCTTTCCCGGCGGCGGGTCGGTGGCCAGATAGCCGGACACGTAGCTGGCCGCCAGACCGTTGGCTCGCAGGCAGGCGATCGCCAGCCTTGCAAAGTCCTGACATACCCCTTCCCGGGCCGCCAGAACCTCTTTGACCCCGGTGGAAATCGTCGTCGACCCCGAGCGGTAGGTGAAGTCGGTGAAAATCCGCGACGCCAGGTCGCGCAGCACGTCGACCAGGGGACGCTGCGGCGCGAAGCTGGGGGCCGCGTACTCGCGGATCTCGTCGGTGATCTCCGGCGGATTCAGGTCCAGGGTGAACTCGGTCGCGAGCGCTCCCCTGCGCCCGGCCGGGCGGGCGGCCTCCCATGGCTGCACCGCCGGCCCCCCGGTGTACAGCCCGGGAGCCGGCGGATACACGTCGACGATGGAGTCGCTGGTGATCGTCAGGGCCTGGTGCGGCTCGGTGACGTGGAAATAGGAGCTGATGTTGCCGTAGCTGTCCCGGCTGATGGAGCTGTCGGTGGGGGCCGGCTCGATGGTCAGCCGATGCGCGACGCAACGCTGGCGCGGATAGTCCCGCGGCGTGAGGAAGCCGCGGCCATAAGAGCTGGTCACGACGTCGGAGTAGCGGTACTCGGTGCGGTGGGTGACCCGATGCCGGCGGGCCTCGGCTTCTGACACAAGGCTGATCACATCACACCCCGGCCGGTCCCGCGGGGCCGGTGGCACGCACCCTTTGCCAATAGCGAGCCAATCGCGCCATATCGGGAGCACAATCGAGAGGTGGCCACGTGGGACGACGTCGCCCGCATCGTTGGTGACCTGGCACTCACCTCCGAGCCGTCACCGCACGAGTGGCGGGTCGGCAAGAAGTTGCTGGCGTGGGAGCGACCGCTGCGCCCGTCGGATCGCGAAGCGCTGGCGCACAGCGGCGTGGCGCCGCCGGAGGGCGACATCATCGGTGTCCGGGTTTCCGACGAGGGCGTCAAGTTCGCGTTGATCGCCGACGAGCCGGGGGTCTACTTCACCACCCCGCATTTCGACGGCTATCCGGCGGTGCTGGTCAGGCTGGACCAGATCGCGGTGCGCGACCTGGTGGAGGTGATCACCGAGGGGTGGCTGACGCAGGCGCCGAAGAAACTCGTCCAGGAGTTCCTGGCCGACTCGTTCTGAGCCGATCACACCTGACGTAGGTCGATGACCCGTTGCAGGTCGTCGACGCAGGCCTGGACGACGTCGGCGAGCACCACCTGGGTTCTCTCGCGGGCGGCCGCGTGCAGCTCCGACGCGTGATGGCGCGCGGCGGCGGTGTACGCGCACGCCCCGGCGGGATCGGACTCGGCCAGGGCCGTCGCGGCCGCCAGCACCACCAGCACCCTGTGCACGGGTGGCGGAAGCGGGAAGCGGCAGCCATCAAAAGGAGGGCTGCCCGGGGCGACGGCGCGGGCCACCTGCAGCACCGAGCCGGCGAGCAGCGCCACATGCAGGGCCTGGTGATTGGCGGCCCGGACGGAATCGCGCTGGCCCCAGCGCCGTGGCGCGATGCGCACGACCTGGCGGGCGGTCGTGCGCGCCTCGATGAGCCCGCCGAGCTGTGCGTGCACCCGATCGACGGCCGACAGCGGCCACTCGGGCGGGGCCTCGCGGCGTCCGGCGGCGAGATCCGCGGCGCGCGTCAGGACGCCCCGCAGCACGCCGAACACGCCGATACGCGCGCTGCGCAGCACCTTCAGCGGATCGGCCGGGAACAGCAGCACGGCGACGACGATCGCCACGACACCACCGATCAGCGCGTCGTACACGCGCTCCAGGCCGACGTTGCTGCGGTACAGGGCCAGCACCAGGATCGCCGAAACGGCGGTCTGGTTCGCGAACATCGTGCCCTGCCCGATGTAGCCGTGACCGATGAACACCGCGGCGCACAGGGCGATCAGCGCGGCGACCCCGATGGCCACGGCACCCGGCCCGAGCAACCACTGCACCGCGATGCCCACGCCGATCCCGAGTGTCACGCCGATCATCATCTGGATCGCGCGCTGCGCGCGTAGCACGTTGGTGATCGACAGGGACACCGCGGCGGCGATCGGCGCGAAGAACGGCTGGGGGTGACCCAGCAGATCGTGGGCGATGTACCAGGACAGGCCCGCAGCGACCGAGGTCTGCACCAGGTTGAACCACACCGCGCGGAGCCGGTTGAGGCCCGCGCGCGCGGCGGAGGCTGCGGAAGCCCAAGATGGCACCGGCCGCCGCGTGGTGCTCACCGGGTTACACCGGCTGCAACTCGAACAGCGGAATCACCCTGCTGGTCTTGGACTGGTATTCGCCGAAGCCCGGCGCCGCGGCGGCGATCTTTTCGAAGAGCGCGTCGCGCTCGGCGGTCGGCAACTCGCGGGCGGTCACGTCGAACGAGTCGGTGCCGACCTCCACCTGTGCCCTCGGGTTGGCCCGCAGGTTGTGCACCCAGGCCGGGTTGAAGGGGGCGCCGGCGAACGATCCGATGATGATCAACTTGCCGTCGATGCGGAAATACGCCAGCGGCGACACCCGGGATTGGCCCGATTTGGCGCCCGTCGTCGTCAGCAGCAGCAAATTCGCGTTGGCGAACTGGCCGCTCACCTTGCCTTCGTGGGCCCGGAAGTCGTCGATGACGCCCTTGTTGAACGCGTTGACGGTCTCGGCGTCGGGAATCTCTGTCATGCCCGCTCAACCGTTTCCGGCGCGGCGTCTATTCCGGATTCCTTGCGCTGCTGCGGCGTGATGGGCGCCGGCGCGTCGGTGAGCGGGTCGACGCCGCCGCCGGTCTTGGGGAACGCGATCACCTCGCGGATCGAGTCGACCCCGGACAGCAGCGCGTTGATCCGGTCCCAGCCGAACGCGATGCCGCCGTGCGGCGGCGCGCCAAACGTGAACGCCTCCAACAGGAATCCGAACTTCTCTTCGGCCTCGGCCTTGTCCAGGCCCATCACGGCGAACACCCGTTCCTGGATGTCGCGGCGGTGGATACGGATCGAGCCGCCGCCGATCTCGTTGCCGTTGCAGACGATGTCGTAGGCGTCGGCCAGCACGTTGCCGGGGTCGGTGTCTAAAGCGTCCACGACGTCCACTTCGTGCGGCTTGGGCGAGGTGAACGCGTGGTGCACCGCGGTCCACGCCCCGGAGCCGACCGCCACATCCCCGGCGGCGGTCGCGTCCTCGGCGGGCTCGAACAGCGGCGGGTCGACCACCCACACGAACGCCCACGCGTCCGGGTCAATGAGGTTGAGCCGCTTGGCGATTTCGCCGCGGGCCGCGCCCAGCAGCGCCCGTGACGACTTCGCCGGGCCCGCCGAGAAGAAGATGCAATCCCCCGGCTTGGCCCCGACGTGGCCGGCCAGACCGGCGCGTTCGGTGTCGCTCAGGTTCTTGGCCACCGGACCGCCCAGCTCCCCGTCGTCGCCGACGAGCACGTAGGCCAGCCCGCGGTGCCCGCGCTGTTTGGCCCACTCCTGCCAGCCGTCCAGGGTGCGCCGCGGCTGCGAGGCCCCACCGGGCATCACGACCGCGCCGACGTACGGCGCCTGGAAGACACGAAACGTGGTGTCGGAGAAGAACTCCGTGCACTCGACGAGCTCCAGCCCGAACCGCATGTCGGGCTTGTCGGAGCCGAACCGCCGCATCGCGTCGGCGTAGCTGATCCGCGGGATCGGCGTCGGGAGCTCATAGCCGATCAGCGCCCACAGCGCGGCCAGGATCTCCTCGGAGACGGCGATGATGTCCTCGGCGTCGACGAAGCTCATCTCCATGTCGAGCTGGGTGAATTCGGGCTGGCGGTCGGCGCGGAAATCCTCGTCGCGGTAGCAGCGCGCGATCTGGAAGTAGCGCTCCATGCCGGCCACCATCAGCAGCTGCTTGAACAGCTGCGGGCTCTGCGGCAGGGCGTAGAACGAGCCCGGGTGCAGGCGGGCCGGCACCAGGAAGTCGCGCGCCCCCTCCGGCGTCGACCGGGTGATCGTGGGGGTCTCGATCTCGACGAAGTCGCGCCGCGCCAGCACCGCGCGCGCGGCCGCATTCACCTTGGAGCGCAGCCGCATTGCCGCGGCCGGGCCGTCGCGCCGCAGGTCGAGATAGCCGTACTTCAGCCGCAGCTCCTCGCCGGCGGGCTCGTCCAGCTGGAACGGCAGCGGCGCGCTCTCGCCGAGCACGGTCAGCGAGGTCGCGTTGACCTCGATGTCGCCCGTCGCGATCTCCGGGTTGGCGTTGCCCTCCGGCCGGGTCTCGACGACCCCGGTCACCGCGACGCAGAACTCGGCGCGCAACCGGTGCGCCTGGGCCAGCACGTCGGGGGCGCGGAACACCACTTGCGCGACGCCGGACGCGTCGCGCAGATCGATGAAGATGACGCCGCCGTGGTCGCGGCGGCGGGCCACCCAACCGGCCAACGTCACCTGCTGGCCGGCGTCGCTACTCCTCAGCGAACCGGCGGCGTGGCTGCGCAGCACAAACACTCCCTTTCACCTGGCTGGAACGAGTGACCAGTCTAGAGGGAGGTAATTTCTGTCTTATCGTCACCAACATCGCACTGGTCGGTCCCGGCGCCGTCGGCACGACGGTCGCCGCACTGCTGTACAAGGCCGGGCATTCGGTGCTGGTGTGCGGCCGCACTCCCCGCGAGAGCATCGAATTGCGGCCCGACGGCGCCGATCCGATCGTGGTGCCCGGCCCGGTCCGGACGGATCCCGGTGAGGTGAGCGGCCCGGTCGACGTCCTGGTGCTGGCGGTCAAAGCCACCCAGAACGACGAGGCGGCCGGCTGGCTGGCCCGCCTGTGTGACGAACACACCGTCGTCGTCGTGCTGCAGAACGGTGTCGAGCAGGTGGAGCAGGTCCAGCCGCACTGCCCGTCGTCGCCGGTGGTGCCGGGGATCGTGTGGTACAGCGCCGAGACCCAGCCGCAAGGGTGGGTGCGGTTGCGCACCGAGGCGCGGCTGGTGCTGCCGTCGGGCCCCTCGGCGGAAATGGTCGCCGAGCTGCTGCGCGGCGCGGGCTGCCGGGTGGACTGCGACCCCGACTTCATCACCGCGGCCTGGCGCAAGCTGCTCACCAACGCGCTGGCCGGATTCATGGCGCTGTCCGGACGGCGGTCCGGGATGTTCCGCCGCGACGACGTCGCCGCGCTGTCGCGCCGCTACCTGGCCGAATGCCTGGGCGTCGCGCGGGCCGAGGGCGCCCGGCTGGCCAACGGCGTGGTCGACGAATTGGCCGACCTGTTCCGTCGGGCCCCCGAAGACATGGGAACGTCGATCCTGGCCGATCGGGAAAACCACCGGCGGATGGAATGGGACATCCGCAACGGGGTGATCATCCGCAAGGGGCGCGCCCACAGCCTGGCGACGCCGATCAGCGACATCCTGGTGCCGCTGCTGGCAGCGGCGAGCGACGGGCCGGGTTAGGTTAGGGCCATGTTCCCCTGCGAGCGCGTCGACCTGGGCTTCGTCGAGAGCGCGCCGTTTCGATTCCGCAATAGTGTCGACCTCGCCATCACGCCCGAGCAGCTGTTCGAGGTGCTCGGCGACGCCGAGTCCTGGCCGCGCTGGGCGCCGGTGATCACGAAGGTGACCTGGACCAGTCCCGAGCCGCGCGGCCTCGGCACCACCCGCACCGTCGACATGCGCGGCGGCATCGTCGGCAACGAAGAGTTCATCGCCTGGGAACCCTTCACCCGCATGGCATTCCGGTTCAACGAATGCTCGTCGCGGGCCGTCGCGGCGTTCGCCGAGGACTACCGGGTCGAGGCGATCCCGGGCGGCTGCCGGCTGACGTGGACCATGGCGCAAAAACCGGCCGGCCCGTCGCGGCTGGCGATGCCGGTGGTCGGACCGCTGCTCAATCTGGGGCTCCGCCGGTTTCTGCGCAACCTGCGCCGCTACACCGACGCCCGGTACTCCGCGACCCCGCAACGTTAGGAGCATGCGATGACTTTCAACGAGGGCATGCAGATCGACACCAGCACCGCGTCGTCGTCTGGCGGCGGCGGCATGGGGATGGCATTCGGGGGCGGCGGCCTCGGGTTGCTCATCCTTATCGGGGCGTTGTTTTTCGGTGTCGATCCGGGCCGCGTGATGAACCATCAGCAGACGAACACCGGCGGCTATTCGGCGCCCGGTTTCGACCTGAGCCAGTGCAAGACCGGGGCCGACGCCAACAAGTACGTGCAATGCCGCGTGGTCGCCACCGGCAATTCCGTGGACGCGGTGTGGCATCAGCTGATGCCCAACTACACGCGCCCACACGTGCGCCTGTTCACCGGATCCGTGGACACCGGATGCGGCCCGGCCACCACCGCGGTGGGGCCGTTCTACTGCCCGGTGGACCAAACGGCGTACTTCGACACCGACTTCTTCCAGGAGCTGGTCGATAGATTCGGTTCCAGCGGAGGACCATTCGCGCAGGAGTACGTGGTCGCGCACGAATACGGCCACCACGTGCAGCAACTGCAGGGCGTCCTGGGTCGCTCCCAGCAGGGGGCGCAGGGCGCCGGGGGCAACGGCGTGCGCACGGAGCTGCAGGCCGACTGCTACGCCGGGATCTGGGCCCACTACGCGTCGACGGTCAAGCAGGAAAGCACCGGCGTGCCGTACCTGGAGCCCTTGAGCGACAAGGATATTCAAGACGCGCTCTCGGCCGCGGCGTCGGTCGGCGACGACCGCATCCAGAAGCAGGCGAACGGACGCGTCAACCCCGAGTCGTGGACGCACGGCTCGTCGGCAGAGCGGCAGAAGTGGTTCACCACCGGCTACCAGACCGGTGATCCCAACCAGTGCAACACCTTCGCGGCCACCGATCTCGGCTAGGCGCTCCCCGTAATGGTGGTCCAGGGTCGGGAGCGTGCCGACGATGGGCAGGAGTCGGCATGGGCACCGTTGCGCAATCCGATCTTTCGCAACTTGTTCATCGCGCAGTTCGTCTCCAACGTCGGGACTTGGATGCAAAGCGTGGCCGCACAATGGTTCCTGGTCGAAGAGCACAGCAGTGCCACCATCGTGGCACTGGTCCAGACCGCGAGCCTTGGGCCGACGCTCCTTTTGGGGTTGTTCGCCGGCGCACTTGCCGACGTGTTCGACCGGCGGCGGCTGCTGATATTTCTGCAGTGGTACGCGGTGTTGGTGGCGCTGGCCCTGGCCGTGCTGACATACCTTGGACGCCTCACCCCGGCCTCACTGTTGCTGTTCACGGTGGCCATCGGCATCGCCTCCGCAATAACCGCGCCGGCCTGGCAGGCGATTCAGCCCGAGGTTGTCGCGCGCGAGCAGATACCGGCCGCCGCGACCATGGCCAGCGTATCGGTCAACATCGCACGGGTGATTGGACCGGCGATCGGCGGTGTCGTCGTGGCGCTGGCCGGTCCGGCAGCGGTCTTCGCGATCAACGCAATATCGTTCACCGGAATCATCATTGCCCTGGCGGCGTGGCAACGACCCAGGCAAATCGCGCCACTCGAACGAGAACACCTCGGCCAGGCCATCATCACCGGAGTGCAATACGTCGTCAACGGTCCGATTTTCCGCAGGATCTTGCTGCGCGCAGCCCTTTTCGTGTTTCCCGCCTCGGCCCTGCTGGCTCTGTTGCCGGTGGCTGCCGTCCAGAGATGGAACTTGGGAGCAGGCGGCTACGGTGTGGCGCTGGGGGCAATAGGTTTCGGCGCGGTGCTGGCTGTTGCGCTTCCCGCACCGCTACGCCAGAAGGTGTCGCCCAACGCGCTGCTGGCGGGGTGCGCCGCCGGATACGCTCTCGCGCCGCTCGCGGTGGTCTGGCTGCCGTTCGCCGCGGCGGCGCCGTTCTTAGTGTTTTCGGGGATGACCTGGCTCATCACGTTGACAACCTTGAACGCAGCCGCACAGCTGCATTTGCCGCGATGGGTCCGGGCCCGCGGGTTGTCGATTTATCTGCTGGTCTTCACGGGAGCCCAGGCAATCGGCGCATATCTCTGGGGTGTCGTTGCCACGCGGGCGGGGCTCGGCGTCGCGCTGATCTTGTCGGCTGTGTTGCTGGGCGCCGCCGCCCTCAGCGTCGTCGTGCTTGGGTTGCGGCCGGCTACGGGAAAACTGAGCCGCGACATTTCCAGGGCTTGGCCGTCGCCGATGATGGTGTTCGAACCATGCCCCAACGATGGACCGGTGCTCGTGACCGTCCGCTATCGAGTGTCGGAGGAAAACCGCCCAAGCTTCGTCGAGGCGATGAGCGCGGTCAGGCGATCACGGCTGCGGACGGGTGGCCACAGTTGGCGGCTTTATCGAAGTCTCGAATATTCCGACATGGTCCTCGAGAGGTTCACCGTGCCGTCGTGGACCGAATTTCAGCGCCAGCACACCGAGCGCTGGCTGGAGTCCGACCATGATGGCGCCGCGAAGGCGGTGGGCTACACCGTCGACAGCACCCGACGGCACGAGTACTACCTCGCCCTGCGCGTGCACCGATGAGTTTGCGGGCCGGCTGGCTACCAGGGCCGCGTCGAGCAGGTGACCCCGGTGGTGGCGCTCTGTGTCACGACCACCTGGCCGTCCACAGCGATCTGGCACTGAATCTGGGGAACGTTCGACGAGTCGCAGTCCGGCCAGTGACACCCGCCGCTGGCGTTGACGAACGCCCACTGGTTCGGGTTTGCCAACGTGGTGTTGTAAACCAGCGGCTGCGCGGCGGCGAACGCGGCCGGCACGGTGCTCAGGTACTGCGACGAGTTGGCGTCGAAGGCCGCCTGACTGGGCGGATCACTGTTCATGTACCGAACGTTGCCGGTCAGATTGCCACTGGCCGTGATCGTGTAGGTCACCTGATGGCCGCCCGGATCCGCGTGTGAGGTCGCGGGCGTGAAAGCCAGTCCCGCGGCCGTTGCAAGCGTTGCCAGCGCGGCCGCGCTGATCACTTTTCGCACGTTCGTCATATCGAAAACGCTACCGGATTCGTTACCCCGGCAGTCGCACGCCGATCCCCTTCGATGCGGTGGCCACCGACGTGATCAGCGTGAACCCGCACCGCCACCAAGGTGCGGCCGTTGTGCCGGCGTTCACCCCACTCGGGTATGAAGCAAGCATGACCGACGACCGCGCCAGCGGCATCAGCCGCCGCAGGTTGTTGACCACGAGCGCGGTCTCGGCTGCCCTCGGGGTGGGAATCGGGGGCGGGGCGGTGCTGCTGTGGTCCCAGGCGCGCGGTCCCGCCGTCTGGTATCAGCCGGACCGCACCGGCGCACCCCCGGTGACCGGCCTGCATCTGCAATTCGGCACGAACGCCGCCACCGAGGTGGTGGCGTCGTGGCACACCACCGAGGCCGTCGGCAATCCCCGCGTCATGCTGGGCACGCCGGCATCCGGGTTCGGGCGCACCGTCGCCGCCGAAACCCGCACCTACCGAGATGCCAAGTCCAACACCGAGATTCGCGTTAACCACGCGCGCCTGACGGGCCTGACCCCGGACACCGACTACGTATACGCCGCGGTGCACGACGGCGCCGAGCCGCAGAGCGGGACGGTGCGGACGGCGCCGTCGGGGCGAAAACCGCTGCGGTTCACCAGCTTCGGTGACCAGTCCACCCCGACGCTGGCAAAGCTGCCCGACGGCAGGTACGCCACCGACAACATCGGGTCGCCCGCGGCCGCGGACACCACGCTGGCGGTCGAGCGTCTCGGCCCGCTGTTCAATCTCGTCAACGGCGACCTGTGCTACGCCAACCTCGCACGGGACCGCATACGGACGTGGTCGAACTGGTTTGAGAACAACACGCGCTCGGCGCGGTTCCGGCCCTGGATGCCGGCCGCGGGCAATCACGAGAACGAATTGGGCAATGGGCCAATCGGTTACGGCGCCTACCAGGCCTACTTCGCGTTGCCGGATTCGGGGTCTGGTCCGGAGACCCGCGGGCTGTGGTACTCGTTCACCGCCGGCTCGGTGCGGGTGATCAGCCTCAACAACGACGACGTCGCCTTCCAGGATGGCGGCAACTTCTACGTGCACGGCTACTCGGGCGGAGAGCAAAAGCGCTGGCTTGCCAGCGAACTCGCCGCCGCGCGGCGCGACCCGGATGTCGACTGGATCGTCGTTTGCATGCACCAGACGGCGATCTCCACCACCGACAAGTCCAACGGCGCCGACCTGGGAATCCGTGAGGAATGGCTGCCGCTGTTCGACCAGTATCAGGTCGATCTGGTCTTGTGCGGCCACGAGCACCACTACGAGCGGTCGCACCCGTTGCGCGGAACGCTGGGCACCGACACCCTAACGCCGATACCCGTGGACACCCGCGACGACGTCATCGACTCGGCCCGGGGCACGGTGCACCTCGTCATCGGCGGCGGCGGGACGTCGGCGCCCAGCAACGGGTTCTTCTTCCCCGAGCCGCGCTGCCGCGTGCTGACCGGCGTCGGTGCGTTTGATCCAGGGCTGGGTCGCAAGGCGCCGATCTACGTGTTGGAAGACGCGCCGTGGTCGGCGTTTCGCGACCGCGATCATCCTTACGGCTTCGCGGCTTTCGACGTGGACCCAGGTCCGCCCGGGGGCAACACGTCGATCAAGGCGACGCACTACGCGCTGAGCGGGCCGTTCGGTGACGTCACCGTGGTGGACCAGTTCACGCTGACGAAGCCCCGGGGCGATAGGCCCACCTAGCTCAAAACAGCGTCGGCTGTAGCGGTTCCGGTGCGGCCGCGGCGGGCTGCGGGAACGGGCGGTGGCCGCCGCCCAGACGATACCTGGCGATCAGCGGCGCGGCCCGTTCGCGCAGCATGTCGCGGTAGCTCGGTGGCAGGTATGCGCCGCGGCGGTAGAGCTCGCGGTAGCGGCCGACCAGGTCGGGATGCGAGCGGGCCAGCCAGGACATGAACCAGCCGCGTGTCGAGCCGCGCAGGTGCAGGCCGAAAACCGTGACACCGGTGGCGCCGGCCGCGGCGATCTGGCCGAGCAGCCGATCGAGGTGCTCGGGTGAATCCGTGAGGTGCGGCAGCACGGGTGCGACCATCACGTGGCAGTCCAGGCCGGCGTCCCGGATGGCGGTGATGAGGCCCAGGCGAGCCTGTGGTGTCGGCGTTCCCGGCTCGACGTCGCGGTGCAGCTCCGGATCGCCGACGGCCAGCGACACCGCGACGGATACCGGAATGTGTTGGGCCGCATCCATTATCAGCGGCAGGTCGCGCTTTAGCAGGGTGCCCTTGGTGAGGATGGACAGCGGCGTGCCGGATCCGGCGAGGGCGCCGATGATGCCCGGCATCAGTGCGTAGCGCCCCTCGGCGCGCTGATAGGGATCGGTGTTGGTGCCCAGCGCGACCGTTTCCCGCTGCCAGGACGGCCGGCGCAGCTCGCGGCGCAGCACCTCGGCGACGTTGGTCTTGACGACGATTTGGGTGTCGAAGTCGGTGCCGCAGTCGAAGTCGAGGTATTCGTGCGTGGGACGCGCGAAGCAGTAGCGGCAGGCGTGCGAGCAGCCGCGGTAGCCGTTGACGGTGTAGCGGAAGGGCAATGCCGCCGCGTTGGGCACCTTGTTGAGCGCCGACTTGCACAGCACCTCGTGAAAGGTGATCCCCTCGAATTGCGGCGCCCGCACGCTTCGGACGAGCCCGATCCGCTGCAGCCCCGGTAGCGCCCCGTCGTCGACGGGGCTACCGTTCACGGCGACGGCCTGATTAGCCCAGCGCACCCCTCTATTCGAACAGCAGTTCGATATAGTGTCAACCTGGGCGCCAGGGACCAAAGAAATGAGGAGCGCTTGGCGCTCCTTCTATTTCCAATCTACAGCGTGCCCCCGGGCTTGCGGCAAGACCCGGGTAATGGCGCAAAATCGCTGCGCGGGACCAGGACTGACGGAAAGGCGCGTGTTGACACGAGGGCACGAAGACGAATTGCGGTCCGAGCGGAACTATGTGACGGGGCTATACATGCGCCTCGACGCCGCGCGAACGCGAGCGAAGGACAGATACCGCGCGGCGTTGCGGGGAGACGGCCAGCCGCTCTCCGATCGGGACGCCGAGGTACGTGCGGTGGCAAAAGAGGTCAAGCGGCTGGACGTGGCGGACCACGGGCTGTGTTTCGGGCGCCTGGACGCGATTTCGGGCGACCGTTCCTACATCGGCCGCATTGGCCTGCTCGACGCGGAGAACGAGTACGAGCCCGTCTTGCTCGATTGGCGTGCGCCGGCAGCGCGCGCGTTCTACGTCGCCACCGCCGCGAGTCCCGAGAACATGCGCCGCCGTCGCCTGTTCCACACCCGAGGGCGGCACGTCCTCGATTTCACTGACGAAGTGTTCGGCCGGCCGGGAGGCGACGCGCAAGGTGACGCGGCCCTGCTCGCGGCGGTCAACGCGCCGCGCGGCGAGGGAATGCCAGACATCGTCGCGACGATCCAAGCCGAACAGGACGAGATCATCCGGCTCGATCACCCCGGCATGCTGGTGATTGAGGGCGGCCCCGGCACAGGAAAGACCGTCGTGGCACTGCATCGCGTCGCCTACCTGCTCTACACCCACCGAGAGCGGATCGAGCGCCATGGCGTGCTCGTGGTCGGGCCCAACAGGGCGTTCCTGAAATACGTGGACCATGTTCTGCCGTCGCTGGGCGAATCCAGCGTCGTGTTCATGACCCCCGGCGACCTCCTGCCCGGATTGCACACCACGTCGGAAGACAACCCGGATTGCGCACGCCTGAAGGGCTCGCTACAGATCCTGGACGTCCTCGCGGCGGCGATCGCCGATCGGCAGCGGCTGCCCGAGAGTCCCCTGCCGATCGAACTGGCGGACGTCACGCTCCGGATCGATGCCGAGACCGTGGAATGGGCCAGGGACGAGGCGCGCGGAAGCCGATTGCCACATAACGAGGCCCGCGCCGTTTTCAGTGACATCGTCACATGGGTGCTGACGGAGCGGGCGATAGCCCGGCTCGGCCGGGGGTGGCTGACCCGCGAGGACCGCAAAGCTTGGGAGCGGCTGCGAGCGGACCTGCTCGAGGAGCTTGCGGACAATGACCGATTCAAGGCCGCGCTCGACGAACTCTGGCCGGTACTGACGCCGGAAACGCTGTTGGCGCAGCTGTGCACGTCGCACGAACGGCTGCAGGCCGCGGGCGCCGACCGGGCGCTGTGGCGCGCCGACGGCGAGGCCTGGACGGTATCGGACGTGCCGCTGCTCGACGAACTGGTCGACCTGCTGGGCCCGGACAAGAAGGCCGACGAGGCCGCCGAGCGGGGACGAAAGGACGAGGCCGAGTACGCCGCCGGCGTGCTGGAGATGATGATCGGCCGGCAAGACCTGATGGACGACGAGGACCACCTGCTCGCCCAGGACATGCTCGACGCCGACGACTTGGCCGAACGCTTCCTCGAGCGCGACACCCGTGAACTCGCCGAACGCGCCGCCGCGGACCGCGAGTGGACCTACCGGCACGTCGTCGTCGACGAGGCCCAAGAACTGTCCGAAATGGACTGGCGGGTGTTGATGCGGCGCTGCCCCGGCCGATCCTTCACGGTCGTTGGCGATCTCGCCCAACGCCGGTCGGCGGCCGGGGCGACGTCGTGGGGGGCGATGCTAGACCCGTACGTGGCCGGCCGCTGGGCCTACCGGTCGCTGTCGCTGAACTATCGGACCCCCGCGGAGATCATGGCCATCGCCGCCGCGCTGCTCGCCGAATTCGCACCCGAGGTCCAGCCACCGGATTCGGTCCGCGCGTGCGGGGTCCAGCCATGGTCCAGACGGGTCACCGAAGACGAATTGCCCTCTGCTATAGAGGAATTCGTCCGAGATGAGGCCGGCCGCGACGGCACCAGCGTGGTGATCGGGCCACCGGGTGTGCCTGGTGCGGTGCTCGCGTCGGAGACCAAGGGCCTGGAGTTCGACGCTGTCCTCGTGGTGGAGCCGCAACGGATTCTCGACAACGGCCCACGCGGCGCGGCCGAGCTCTACGTGGCCCTCACCCGCGCCACCCAGCGCCTGGGCGTCCTGCACCGGGACCCGCTCCCGCGGGCCCTCGCCGGCCTCACCGAATTTGGAACACCCGGGAATCGACAGCCGGCACGACGATAACCCGGCGTCACGGAGGTGCTCGGAACCGCAGGCCAGGGCCTGCGTGTTGACGTCGGTGCAGTGGGTGGTGGCGCACGTCACACCCGCGGCGGGTGCAGCCACGGTCCTTGGCAAACAAGACGATTCGTTAGCGGCGACGGCCTGGTTAGCCCAGGGCCTACCGTTCGCCGGCGCCGTCATGGCGACATTCTGACGGACGGCGGCCGTCGGGACCGTCGGTTGCCCCTTGTTGCATCAGACGAAAGATTCGACGCCATCCTCGGCTTACACTTCCGCAATGTTCTCGGAGACGCGCTATGCGATGAACGGGGACTTGCGCGTCGCCTATCGCGCATCTCGTAAAGGTCCCCGCGACATCGTGATGGTCCCGAACTGGTTCAACTGTTGCGAAATTCTGCCCGAGCTGCCGGCGATTCAGGGGTGGGTTGAGGCGATGACATCGCTGGGTCGGTTGATCTTTTTCGATCAACCGGGCACGGGCGCGTCCGATCCGGTCTCGACGGGTGCGTTGCCGACGTTGGAGCAATGGGCCGACAGCATCACCGCGGTGTTAGACGATCTCGGGAGTCGCGAAGCGGTTCTCGTCGCGTTGAACGCTGCGTTCGCGCCCGCGGCGCTGTTCGCGGCCAGCTATCCGTCTCGCACCACGGCGCTGGTCGGGCTCGAGGTCTATGCCGATCCACGGGCTGAGCGCACCGGTGAGCTCACTCCGGAGAAGTTCTTCGATGCCATGGTCGCCGTGTGGGGAACGGGGGAGTTCGAACATGTGCTCAATCCCGATATGCCGTGGAATGAGGAAATCCGGGCAACGTGGGCGCGACATGAACGCCTCGCGGCGAGCCCACGCACCGTTGCTCTTATGATGCCGGTGGTATCCGAATTGGACATACGGGCGCTGCTTCCCAGCGTCCGCGTGCCAACCCTCGTCGTGCAGTACACGAACGACTCATTCATCTCACCCGATGATGGCAAGTACGTCGCCGATCACATCCCGGGCGCGAAGTACGTTGAGCTGCCGGGGCGCAACATCTTCCACTACGTGGAACCCTGGCGCGAATCATTCCAGCACGTCGCTGAGTTCCTCACCGGCGAGCAGGCGGACGTGGCCGATGATCGGGTTCTCGCCACGGTGCTGTTCACCGACATCGTGGACTCGACGCGCCGAGCGGCGGAGATGGGCGACCGGGACTGGCATGCGCTGCTCGACGCGCACGACGCCATCGTCCGGTCGCAACTCGCTCGTTTTCGAGGCCGTGAGGTGAATACGTCGGGAGACGGCTTCCTCGCGATGTTCGACGGCCCGCAGCGAGCGATCCGCTGCGCGATGGCAATTCGCGACGCGGTTCAGACACTCGGCATCGAGGTACGCGCCGGGTTGCACACCGGCGAGTGCGAAATCCGCAGCGACGACATTGGCGGGATCGCCGTCCACATCGGCGCGCGCGTGAGCGCCCTGGCCGGGCCGAACGACGTGCTCGTGTCCAGCACGCTGCGCGACCTCGTGATTGGTTCAGGGCTTGAGTTCGAGGAGCGCGGTTCTTACGAGCTCAAGGGCGTGCCGGGCGAGTGGCGCCTGTTCGCCGTCGCGTCTGCGTAACTCCTTGAGCGGCCGTCAGAAGGGCGGCGGTTCGTCGTCGTCGTTGGGGGGTGGGGCGGGTCCGAAGTAGTCGTGGCTTTCGGATTTTCGGGCCAGGCGGGCGTCGCGGTTGTGTCGGCGTTCGGTCGC
>NZ_JAOPWB010000278.1 GCF_025965855.1 Mycobacterium sp.
TCCAGCAGTATCGAGTCCACGGCGACAATGTCGTCCGGGTCGAAACCCTCCATGTCGGAGGCGAATTCGGCGCTGGCCATGAAGTCACGAGCAAGTGCCGCGGGATCTGCGCCGTCCGGGTAGGAGATCAGCGCGGCGAGTCGATGGTCGTCGCCGCCGCGCTGTGTCCAGATTCCATGGGTCGTCACGCCGAACGCCGCCATGCTCGGAACATGCCGCGCCCAGTGAATCGTGGCGTAGCGATCGAGCGCCCATGCGGTCCGCAGCGTGTAGATCCTCAGCTGAAACATCGGCCCTCAGACCATCAGGACGACGCACAGCGCACAGACGGCCAAGCCCTGCAGCGTCCCGCGCGCAGTGATGACCCGATCCCAGTTCGCCTGCAGCGCACGAGCATTCGCTGGGACGTCGTGAGCTTCCGCGGCGGCGGTGAGTTGCCGATTGATCGGTGCGCTCACTCGCAGGTACAGCACGAGCCAGACCAGCAGCAGCGCTACCGCCGTTGCCGCCACAGCGGCCGTGGTCCATCGGCCGGCCGCTGCCGCGGCTAAGGCGCTCACCGCCGCGGCGACCAAACCGACCACGCCCGGAACCGGCATGCGCCGGTCACCGTAGCGATGCACATTGCCCATCACCGCGACCAGCGCCCGGTCGTCGACGAGCGCCAGCGCCGGTCGTTGCACCATCGCGCAGAACACGTCGGTGCCGAAAACCACCGCGGTGCCCAGCACTGCGATCAGCGCGGCCAGCCGCGCGAGCTCGGTCATGATGCCGGCTGGGGGAGCGCGCCCAGCTGTTGAAGGACCTCCAGGGTGTTGAGCTCGTCCCAGTGCTCGACGAACATGCCGTCGGCGACGCGCCAGATGTCGATGGAGCGCATCTCGACGCGTCGCCCGGTGGCCGGGATTCCCATGAACTCGCCCAGATGCGTCCCGCGATAGACGAACCGGCCGACCACCCGATCACCCGCGACGACCAGATCCTCCATGGTCGCGGTCAGGTCCGGCAGCGCGGCAAAAAAGCCGGCCCAAAACTGCCGGTTGGCCTCCCGTCCGTCGTCGACGAAGGCGTTGTGATTGCGGTAGTCGGTGGCCACGAACCCATCCACCAGATCCGGTTCGTGTGTGTTGAGCATCTTGACGAAGGCCTCGGCGAGGCGCTGTCCTGGGTCATTCATGTTAGCAACGCTAACCCCACGGAATCGAAGTGTCAATAGCGCCGCTAGATTTTCTAGCAGTGATACCATGACGGGCATGCTCACCGAAGATCGCCGTGCCCGGGAACGCGCCGCGCGTCGTCAGCTGATCGTCGACACCGCCCGCCAGGTCGCCGAGGCCGAGGGCTGGGAAGCCGTCACCACGCGGCGGCTATCCACAGAAATCGAATACAGCCAACCCGTCCTCTACAGACATTTTTCGGGGATGGATGCGGTCGCCGCGGCCGTCGCGATCGACGGCTTCGCCGAGCTGGCCGGCCTGCTGCACACGGCCCGCGCCGGTGTCGAAACACCCGACGAGGCGCTGACCCGGATGGCGCGCGCCTACCTCGATTTCGCCGGCGACAACCCCGCCGTCTACGACGCGATGTTCACCGGCCGCACCACACTTCGCTTCGCCGAAGAAGACACCCCGCCCGAGCTGATCGCCGCCTTCGAGGAGCTGCGCCAGGCGATGTCCGCGATTGCCCAAGACGGCGACACCCTTGCCGAGGTGTTCTGGGCAGCGCTGCACGGGCTGACCAGCCTGAGCCGCGGCGGCCGGCTGCGCTCGGATTACGAGCGCGAGCGCGTCGACGCGCTGATCGCCCGGTTCTGCGCGGCGCCGTAACCTCGCGGGCTTGGCTGACGCCTCCTGATCACGACGCTGAGCTGCGCCAGTGACGCGCCGATCGGTCGGCCGGCGGCACCGACGTGCAGTTCATGGCGTAGCGTTAATGACGAGCTGTTGTCGTTGTCAGCGGTGGTCCGACGCTATCTGAGCGGATGACACCCACGGGCAATGTGATTCCTCCGTCGTCCCGCGGTTGTGGGGCGGTCGACGCCGACCGTGAAGGAACTGCGCGTGGATCGTGCAAATGTGGCCGTGGTGTCACCCTGGCGCAGCGTCCTGATCGCAGGGCGCACTTGCCGCCGACTGCGACACCTCCGATGACGTATCCGCTAAGCCGACGCCGATACGATCCCATCCGGCTGTGCGTGGCTACCGACCTGGGCCACGACATCGACGGTGCTTGGTGGCCACGCGCAGACCGCCTCACGAATGAACTGCCCGGCCTGGTTGCGGCGCTGACGCCCCTGCTCGGAACCATCATGTCCATCAACGTCAACTGGCCGCCGCTACAACGACCACCCGACTTCAATTGGCCGGGATGGGAACACAAACGCCAGCACGTGATGACCTTCAACGGGGCAGATGCTTGCGCCAACCTGCTCATCATCCCCTACGCGACGTACAGCGCGCTTGCCGTGATGGTGCTGCGCCGCGCCGCCAACCTGCCCGTAGATCCGGCCGACCAGGCCAAACGCGCATTCGTGACCGCTGGCTCGATTGTGCTTGCCGCACAACGGCAATGCGACCTGGCAATTCCGGAAAAAGTCTGACCGGCTAGTCGCCAACCCGACGTAACGCGATCACGTCCCGATATAACAGAGCAATTGCTCTGTTATGATATCGAGGTGCCTCGCCCCCGCGTCTACGACCAGGATCAGATTCTTGATGCCGTCGAGCGGTTGGCGGTGCAATCCGGGCCCGCCGCCGTCACGATCCGGGCGATCAGCGACGCGATCGGGGTGTCCAACGGCGCCGTGTATCACACGTTCGGTTCGCGCGCGGGTCTGGTGGGTCGCGCCTGGCTGCGGGCCGGGCACCGATTCCTCAGCGTGCAAGGCGAATTGATCGATGCCGCACTCGACGGCGACGCCGCTGCCGCGGTAGTGGCGGCCGCCGAGGCGCCGGCGGTGTTCGCCGAACAGTATCCGCACTCCTCGCAGCTGGTGCTGACCGTGCGCCGCGCCGAGCTCTTGGGCCCCGAGACGCCGACGGAGATCGCCACACAACTGCGCGACCTGGACCGGCTGCTCGTCGAGTCGATGATTCGACTGGCGCGCGCCCTGTGGGACCGCAAGGATGCCGCGGCCGTCGACGTCATCACCATCTGCATCGTCGAGCTGCCGACCGCGATTCTCTTGCGCCGCAACCGCATCAACGATCCAGACGCGCGCGAACGACTGCGCGCCGCGGTCCGCGCCGTGCTGGCCGTCGGGGCGCCGCCGTTGCGACGCAGAAGCAAGTGACAGAAGGGAACTAGATATGGCACCGACATTCATTTGGGACGATAAGATCGCCGTCCTTGACCTCGGCGACGATGAAAACCGATTCTCGCCGGAGTTTCTCGACGCCATTAATGCTCACCTGGACGAGATCGAGGCCGCCGGCGCGCAGGGCTTGGTCACCACCGGGCGCGGCAAGTTCTATACGAACGGACTGGACCTGGACTGGCTCGCCGCCCACGCCGAGCAGACGCAGTCCTACGTCGCCCGGGTGCAGGCCCTGTTGGCCCGCGTCCTGACGTTCCCGACGCCGACCGCGGCCGCGGTCACCGCGCACGCCTTCGGCGCAGGCGCCATGCTCGCGATGGCGCACGACGTGCGCGTGATGCGCGCCGACCGCGGGTACTTCTGCTTTCCCGAGGTCGACATCCGCATTCCGTTCACCGACGGCATGGGCGCGCTGATCCAGGCCAAGCTCACCCCTCGGGCCGCGGTCGCGTCGATGACCACCGGGCGGCGTTTCGGCGGGATCGAGGCCGTCGAGTTCGGCATTGTCGACGCCACCGCGGACGAGGGGGCGGTGACCGCGGCCGCCGTCGACCTGTTGCGTCCGCTGTCCGGCAAGGACCCCGGCACCCTCGGCGCAATCAAGCAGACCATGTTCCGCACCGCGGCGCAGGCGTTGACCAACGCCTGAATCCTGTTATTCGCCGGCGAACCGCTCCCACGCGGACTGCCGCGTGACGCCCAGCGTCTGGCCGATCTTCGCCCAGGTGATCCCGCGCCGGCGAAGCTCGCGCACCCAGGAGCGCAGGTCGGTCTCGACCTGCTGGGCCACCACCGCCATGCGTGGGATGTGGTCGAGCATCTGCTGATCGCTCCACGACTCCCAGATCGGCATCCGAAGCTCGTTCGGCTTGTCCCGGTACTCGTCGATGATGGCCTGCGACAGGTCAATGCATTCGTTGCAGATCTGCACGGCCGGCCCGGCCACAAGCTTGTCGACCTCGGTGTTGGACTTGCCGCAGAACGAACACCAAATCTGTGCGGTCTGCTTGGTAGCAGGACTCATGGGCACCCCCCGGTGTCAGGCTTTGCCTGACGATACGACGTCAGGGCCACCCTGACAAGCCCCTTCTGCAGCGAGGGGTTGTTACCATCGCGCGGGTGACTCATCCCGGTTGGCTGCGATCCGTTTCACGGCGCGACGTGTTGAGATACGCCGGGGTCGCGCCGGCACTGCTCGGCGTCGCCGCACTGGCCGAGGCCCCGCGCGCCGACGCCGGCATCGCCGGCATGGGCGTCTTCCTCGATGCGGGCCACAACGCCGTGAACGACGCCTCGATCACCCGCCAAGTCCCGAATGGCCGGGACGGCACCAAGGAGTGCCAGACGTCGGGCGCCGCCGCCGACGACGGCTACCCGGAGCACGCGTTCACGTGGGCGGTGGTGGGGCTGATCAGCGGTTCGCTCAACCAAATGGGCGTCCGCACCCAGCTGTCACGGGACAACGACAGCTCCGCGGGCCCCTGCGTGGATCAACGCGCGGCGCTGGCCAACGCGATGCACCCCGACGCGATAGTGAGCATCCACGCCGACGGCGGCCCCGCCTCCGGCTCGGGATTTCACGTGAACTACTCCAGCCCACCGTTGAACGACGTCCAGGCCGACCCGGCCGTGCAGTTGGCGCACACGATGCGGGATGCCTTGGTGCAGGCGGGTTTTCACCCGTCGACCTATATCGGCTCGGACGGCCTGTACGGGCGCGACGACCTCGCCGGGCTCAACCTGGCCCAATACCCGGCGGTCCTCATCGAACTGGGCAACATGAAAAACGCCGACGAGGCCGCGCGGATGGAGAGCGCTGATGGCCGGGCGAAGTACGCCGACGCCGTCACGCAGGGGATAGTGGCGTATCTGAACACCAAAGCCCCGACCGGTTAGACCAGCTGGGCGACCATGGTGACGACGATGAGCACCAGCACCGCCGTCCCGATGATGTACACCTGAAGGCGCGGCACGATTCGTTCCGGGTTAGCGTGCCGCTGCAGCGTGCGCTGACGTTGCAGAGCGATCAGGTAGGTGCCCAGGGCGACGGCGCCGGCGAGAAAGGCGGGGATCAACTCTTTCGGCGCGGCGGGGCCGTGCAGGTTCTTGATCGTCAGCAGCGCGCCGTTGCCCAGGAACGCGAAAGACGTTCGGGTCCAGGCCAGCGCAGTCCGGTCCGCCGGCTCGCTCAACCCATGACCGCCTTGGCGATCACCAGCCCGATGGCGACCAGCCCCACCACGCTGAGACCCACCGCGAGGTAGGCCGGGGTGGGATGACGGGGCAAGGGATCACCGTGGCGCATGGCGCGATCCGCCTGCCGCCAGCGCACCAGCCCCATTCCGCTGGTGAGGGTCGCCAGCACGGCTAGCCCGATGCCGAGCGCGCGCCGCGCGCCGGGGACGGTCAGCTCGGGAACGAGTTGTACCAGGGCGACCGCCGCGGCAAGCAGCCCGAGCGCGGTGCGCTGCCAGGCCAGGAAGGTCCGCTCATTGGCGAGGGTGAAACGGTAGTCGGGCTCGCGCTGTTCTGGTTCGGCCACGAGGTACCTCGCTGGGCGTAGGAGGTCAAGCGTTTCGACGCGCCAGAGTCTAACCAACCGCCCGGGTGCATGATGGGCCTGTGCTCAGGGCGCTGCTGTTCGACGTGCAGGGCACGGCGACGGATTTCCATTCGACCGTGTGCGACGAGGCGAAGCGGATCAGCGCGGGGCGGCATCCGGAGGCTGATTGGCCCGAGGTGGTGCGTCGTTGGCGCGCAGGGTACTTCACGGCATTGGAGGCCGCGGAGCGTCGGGGCGCTGGGTGGGGTTCCGTGCACTCGGTGTATCGCCACGCGCTCGACACCGTCCTGGACGACTGCGGCATCGCGGGCTTCTCGGACGCCGAACACGAGGAGCTCACCCTGGCCTGGCAGCGGTTGAGGCCGTGGCCGGACGTGGTGCCCGGGCTGGTCCGGCTGAAGCGCGCGCACACGCTGGCCACCCTGTCGAACGCCGACGTCTCGGCTGTCGTCAACATCTCCAAGCGAGCGGGACTGCCCTGGGATGCGATCTTCGCCGCCGAGATGGCCGGGGTGTTCAAGCCCGACCCCGCGATCTATCACCTGGCCGCGACCTACCTCGGCCTGGACCCCGCCGAGATCATGATGGTGGCCAGCCACAAGTACGACATCCGCGCCGCGGGCCGCGTGGGCTTTGCGACCGCCTTCGTCGCGCGCCCACTGGAATTCGGTCCCGACGGCGAAGCCGACGTGGCCTTCTCGGACGAGTTCGACGTCAACGCCTCCGACTTCCTCGACCTCGCAGCACAACTCGGCTGCTAGCGCTGTGCCGAACCGGTCAGGGATTGACCGTTGGCGGCTTGCAGCAGGCAGATGATGGTGCTCGGCGTGGGGTTGGCGCCGGTTCTGTCCTGATTCGAGTCGATGAGAAACGTGATCGAAAACGGGCTGCCGTCCACGGATCGGCCGGTGTAGGGGGCGAATCCGGCGTTGCAGTCCTTGTTGGCGACGTCGGCGACGGAGGTGTCGACGGCCATCGGGGCGCGCAGATAGACCTCGGCCAAATGGGCTGTGGCACAGTCGACGACGGTGACGGTCACCCGGCTCAGATCGGCCGGCGGAAGGTCGGCCACGCACTCGCCGACCTGCAGGTCGATCCACTTCACGGTTCGCGAGCCCGAGGGCGCGGGAGCGGCGGTGGCGGTGGCCGTGGCACAGACGGCGAGCAATGCGCTTGCGGCCAGGGCGCATAGGGTGTGCAGACGCATCGCTAGCCTCCGGAAGTCAGTGCCGGGTCGGGCTTTTCCGACGACATCGACAGAAAGCCTCGCACGCAGCGCGCGGCCAACAGCCAGTTCGCCGGCTTCTTCATGTCCAGCCCGCCCAGCAGTTGCTTGATCATGGTCAGCGTGTCGAAGTAAATGCGTTCGCAGACAAGGGTTTCGGTGTCGTCGAACACGAAGTAGGCCGTCATGCGGACCCGGAACCGGCTGCCGGTGGGCGGCACCTTCCCGAGATATCCGCGATGGGTGCCCATCAGCCAGAACTCGACGATCACCGCGTCGGCACTGTGCCGCAGGGCGATGATCTCGTGGTCCTGATCGGGGAACGCGGTCCTGGTGTAGGCGTAGTAGCCGCGGACCGCCTCGTCGCCGTCGTGGACGACCAGCTGCGGGATCAGCTCGTAGCGCGGATGCGGGAAGGTCGCCAACACGTCGTCCCAGTCCTGGCGGACCTCGTCGTGGAAGTGGTCGAGCACGAGTTTCTGGCGGGCGGCCAGCACCTCGGGAGCGGGAAACGCGGGAACGGTCACGGTGATGAGCCTATGGCGCGACGAGCAGACGCAAAAGCCCGCGACACGCCGTGCGGTAGGGGGCTTTTGCGTCTGCTCGCGAGAGGTCTGCGAGACGTCTGCGCGCGAGAGGTCAGCGCGGGGGAGTCCAGGCGACCGGCAGGCTCTTGATGCCGTGGATGAATTGCGACAGCAGGCGTGCGGGTTCCTCGACGGCGACGATGTCCGGTATCTGGCGCCGCAATTCGTCGAACACGACCCTGATCTCGCGACGGGCCAGGTTGGCGCCCAAGCAGAAATGGGCGCCGCCGCCGCCGAAGCCGAGGTGCGGATTGGGGTCGCGGGCGACGTCGAACATCCACGGATTGGCGAACTTCGACTCGTCGCGGTCGGCCGAGTTGTACCAGAGCGTCGCCTTGTCCCCCTCGGCCATCTTGACGCCACCCAATTCGACGTCCCGGGTCAGGGTGCGTCGCATGTAAACCACCGGGGAGGCCCACCGCACGATCTCCTCGACCGCGGTGGGGGCCAGGGGGTCGTAGTTCGACCACCATTTCTCCCGCTCCGAGGGGTAACGGGACAGGGCCAGCACGCCGTGGCTGATCGCATTGCGGGTCGTCTCGTTGCCGGCCACCACCAGCAGGATGAAGAAGGACGCGATCTCCGACGACGACAGCCGGTCGCCGTCGACCTCGGCCTGCACCAGGCTGGTGGTCAGGTCGTCGTGGTGATTGACGCGGCGATCTTCCGCCAGCGCGGTGGCGTAGGCGCCGATGTCCATCGAAATCTGAAGGAACTCTTCGAAATCCGTCGTCAGATCGGGGTCGCCGAACCCGAGAATCACGTTGGTCCAATGGAATA
Organism: Mycobacterium sp.; assembly: GCF_025965855.1. Classification (GTDB taxonomy): domain Bacteria; phylum Actinomycetota; class Actinomycetes; order Mycobacteriales; family Mycobacteriaceae; genus Mycobacterium. The sequence goes on from NZ_JAOPWB010000278.1 coordinate 8,472, forward strand.
TCCGCTGATGGTCTTCCTCGGGGATGCCCATCATGTCGCAGATGATCTGCAACGGCAGCGGCCCGGCGAGCTCGCCGACCAGATCGGCCTCGCCGTCGGGGTGATTGGTGATCAGCGACGCGACCAACCGGTGGGCGCGTTCGCGCACAGATGCCTCGATGCGGGCCACCACCTTCGGGGTGAACGCCCGGCTGACGATCGAGCGCAGCCGCTGGTGTCGCGGATCGTCGAGCACGATCATCGAGCCGAAGTACTCGGCGATCTCCGGCGCGTTCTCGTTGATCGTGATGTTGGGGCTGGAGCTGAAGACGTCTGGATGGCGGCTGGCGTAGTGCACGTCGTCGTGCTTGGTCAGCGCCCAATGCCCCGTGCCCGCCTCAAACCCTTCCATCTCGATGGCGGGCCAGAACGAGATCGGGGCCTCGCGGCGCAGGGTGGCGAAGGCGCCGTCGCGGTAGTCGTCGTCGCGCCCCCAGAACTCGAGCGACTCGAGATGAAGGTCGGCTAGCGGGATCTCGGGCGGTGGCGCCCCATTCACTCGAGTCGCGATCCCTGTCCTGAGGCTCACCTGGTCTCCCGCGATCAGTGCGAACAGACGGTTCTGGCCGGCGTCCCCGTCGTCGCCGTCGCGTCGCTCACGACATTGCCGTCGAGCAGGATCTTGCACGAGATCGGACCCGGCCCTTGGGCGCTGAGTGCGAACACCTGGCCACCGAAGCCGGTGAACTGCGTCGACCAGGGCAGTTTGGCGTTCACCGCGTGTTGCTGACCGTTGTCGCTTTGGTAGGAGATGTATTCGGCGACGGCGGGGCCGCTCACCTCGTAGGTGACCTTGGGATTCTCGGGCAGGGCGTTGGCCACGCCGCACGCATTGGCGAGCCCGATGCCGATCGCCAACACCATCGAGGCCCCGCGCAGATGACTGGTCATGGTTTCACATCGTGTCACCACCGGCATCGCCTGGTCTAGATGCCACTCGCGCCAATGCTTAGGGTGAACCGGGGGCTGACGATTGGAAGGTGAGTATGTCGGGACACGACTCAAAGCGTGTGGTGGTCTGGGGCACCGGCTTCGTGGGCAGCATGGTGATCGCCGAGATCGTCAAGCATCCGCTGTTCGAGTTGGTGGGCGTCGGCGTCAGCAACCCCAATAAGGTCGGCCGTGACGTCGGCGACGTCTGCGGGCTGCCCGAACCGGTGGGCATCACCGCGACCGACGACGTCGATGCCCTGATCGCGCTCCGGCCCGACGCGCTGGTGCATTACGGTCCGACGGCGATGCACGCCGACGCCAACATCGCGCTGATCACGCGGTTCCTGCGCGCCGGCATCGACGTCTGCTCGACCGCGATGACGCCGTGGGTCTGGCCGACGATGCACCTCAACCCGCCCAACTGGATCGAGCCGATCACCGAGGCATGTGAGCTGGGCGGATCGTCGTGCTTCACCACCGGCATCGATCCGGGATTCGCCAACGACATGTTTCCCATGACCCTGATGGGCGTCTGCTCGGAGGTGCGCCGCGTCCGCGCCTCGGAGCTGCTTGATTACACAAACTACGAGGGCGACTACGAAGTCGAGATGGGCATCGGCCGAGAGCCCGAATACAGCCCGATGCTGGAAAACCCCAGCGTGCTCATCTTCGCGTGGGGTGCCACCGTGCCGATGATCGCCCATGCCGCCGGCATCATGCTCGACGAGATCACCACCACCTGGGACAAGTGGGTGACTCCCACGGAGCGCACCACGGCCAAGGGCGTCATCAAAGCCGGGCACGTCGCGGCCGTCAGGTTCACCATCAACGGGATCTACCACGGCGAGACGCGCGTCCAGCTCGAACACGTCAACCGGATCGGGCACGACGCCGCCCCCGACTGGCCGTCGGGCCACGACAACGACGTCTACCGCGTGGACATCGAGGGGACCCCGAGCATCTTCCAGGAAACCGCGTTCCGGTTCACCGACGGCTCGGGCCGGGACGCGGCCACGGCCGGGTGCCTGGCGACCGGGATGCGGGCGCTCAACGCCGTACCGGCGGTCAACGACCTGCGCCCGGGCTGGGTCACGCCGCTCGACCTTCCGCTGATTGCCGGGGCGGGCTCGATTCGGTGACCATAGCTGCGGCTATGTCGTTATACAGCTCACGCATAGCCGACGCTTTGATTGGCTATAGGTTCTAGCGGCACAATTAGGCTCGGCGGAGCGCCGCTGAACACGGGGATTGGACAGATGGCCGACACAGCTAGGCCCGCGCTGGGCTTGTCGATTGGTTCCACCAACCTGGCGGGCGTGACCGCGAATCTGGCGATCATCCGCAAGCCGGTCCTCACGCTGTATCGCCAGCGCCCGCCCGAGGTCGGGGTGCCCTCGGAAAACCCCAAGCTGGACGAGCCGGGCCTGGTCATCACCGACTTCGTGGACCGCGTCGGGGACCCGGTGGGAATCGTGGCCGCCGACGGGTCGGTGCACCGCAGCGACGCGTTGCTCGCCGACGCGCTGCGCGCGCTGGCCTACGCGGCCACCGGCGGGCGCCCGCTGCCCGAAAGCATCGCGATCACCTATCCCGCTCACTGGTCCGCCAAGTCGGTGGACGCCCTGGGCCCCGCGCTGGGCGGGGTGTCCGAATGGTCGGACCGCGCGCGGCCGCCGTCGCTGATCTCCGATGCCGCGGCGACGCTGTTCGCGGTGCGGGCCAATCCGGGCGTACCCGCGCGGGGGACCGTGGCTGTGTGCGATTTCGGCGGCAGCGGCACCAGCATCACGCTGATGGACGCCGCGGGCGGCTACGAGCCGCTCGCCCCGACCGTGCGGCATCACGACTTCTCCGGCGACATGATCGACCAGGCGTTGCTGACCGCCGTCATGGCCAACGTGGCAACCACGGGTTCGTTCGACCCGTCCGGGACCTCGGCGATCGGCCCGCTGAGCCGGCTGCGGAGCGGATGCCGCGGCGCCAAGGAGCAGCTCTCGTCGAGCACGGTGACCACCGTGGCCAACGGGCAGCCGGGGACGGGCGGCGACATCCGGCTCACCAGGAACGAGCTCGACGACGCGATCCGCGGGTCGCTGGCCAACTTCGTGGCTGTGCTGGATGAAGCCTTGCAGCGCAATGGGATTCGCGATCTCGTCGCCGTGGTTTCGGCGGGCGGTGGGGCGAACATCCCGGCGGTAACCACCGCGCTGTCGGGACATTTCCGGGTCCCCGTCGTCACCACGCCGCGCCCGCAACTGGCCGCCGCCACGGGGGGCGCCCTGCGGTCGGCGCAGGGGCCCGGGGATAACAACCCAACCGCGGTGGCCCCGGCCGCACCGGCAACGGCAGCGGCAGCTGCGCTGGCGCCACCGGCACGGCCGTGGCCGG
>NZ_JAOPWB010000285.1 GCF_025965855.1 Mycobacterium sp.
GCGAGAAGAACGCGCTGTCCCAGGACACCGGGGTGGTCGTCCACCACTCGTGCAGGAACGCCAGCAGGTCATCGAGCATCTGCCCGCGCCGGCGCCAGTCCGCGCCGCGGGCGATGTCGTGTTCGTCCTTCATCCACCCGATTCCCACGCCAACGTCAAGGCGGCCGTCGCTGAGCACGTCGAGCGTGGTCAGCAGCCGGGCCAGGTGCGGCGGCTCGTAGTAGAACGTGCTGAGGGTGCTGGCGTTCAGCCGCACCCGGCTGGTCGCCGTCGCGGCGACGGTCCACAGCAGCACCGGATCGAGGTAACGGGTCATCTGCGGCGGGTACGGCTGCTCTTTGCCCGGATAGATGCTGTGCATATCAACCGGCGTGACCAGTCGATCGCCGACCCACAGCGTGTCGTAGCCAAGGTCCTCGAGTCCGCGGCAGAACGCGCTCAGACCAGCGGCGCCGCTGACAGCGGACCCGACTATGGGAATTGCGAAACCAAGCTTCATCGCGAGAATCCTCTCCAGGCAGACCATCGTCCGCCAACATTGATATCTGGCATTAGCGAGTCCTTTCGGTGATCCATCAACCATTGTCAGGGCGCAGGCGCCCCTGTTCGTTCACGGCTTGGACCGGCGGCGGTGCCGCTCAGCCGGGAACGGTGGCGCCGAGGGCGAAGTCGTAGTTCCCCACCCCGTGGCTGGCGAGGCCCATCACGACCAGGCCCGTTCCTTCCAGCCAGTGCGCCATGTTCAAGCCGCCGACGTCTAGCGGGCGCAGCTCGAGGCTCTCGATGAACTCCGCCACGCCCGCCTTGGCGCGCGCGTCGTCGCCGGCGATGAAGACGTCGAGCGGCCGGCCCTGGGCCAGGACAACACCGAAGATGGTGTTGAATGCCTTCACCACGCTGGCGCTGGCCGGGGCGGCCTTGGCAACTTCCTGCGCGATCGAGGTGCCATCGGGGATGGCTAGCCCGTCGGCCGCGGAATTGAAGGGGTTGCTGATGTCGACGATGACCTTGCCCGCGAGGGCGTCTCCGTACTGGGTGACTACCGGAACGACATTGGCGTACAACAGGGCCACGATGACGATGTCCCCGGCCGGGACGGCGCCGAACTGTCCCGTCGTGGCGCTGCCGCCGAGAGCCTTGGCCAGGTCAGCGGCCTTGGACTGATCGCGGCCGATGACCTCGACGGTGTTGCCGCCCGCTACCGCCAGCGCGCCGATGGCGCGGGCCATGTTCCCGGTGCCGATGATGCTGATACTGCTCATGAGGTGTCCCGTCCTGACTGACGATCGAAAAGGTTGACTCGTCCACCTTAAGCAACGTTTGTTGATGCGTCAACCAATCGGGTAGCATGGGGGCTGATGGAACCGAACTGGCTGAACCCTCGTGAAGACCGCGCCTGGCGGGCCTTCCAGCACGCGCATCATCAGCTCGACGTGCACCTGAACCGGGGCCTGCAGGAATCGGGCCTGTCCGGGGCCGACTACGAGGTCCTGGCGGTGCTCTCGGGTCACGACGGGGACCGCATGGCCGCCCGCGACCTGTGCAACACACTGGGCTGGGAGAAGAGCCGTGTCTCCCACCAGGTGCGGCGCATGCAGAAGGACGGCCTGATCGGCCGCGAGCCCAACCCCGACGACGCCCGCAGCACCATGGTCTGCCTGCTGCCGGCAGGCCGCGCCGCCATCGAGAAGGCGGCGCCCAGGCACGTGGAGGACGTCCGCCAAAACTTCATCGACCTTCTCACCCCGGCTGAGCTCGACATGCTCGCCGCCCTCAACGAACGAGTCCTGCGCCACCTGGCCAAAGACGACGACTCCCCCGCCGACGACGAGCCCTCATAGCCTTCATCAGCCGTGAGCCGTGAGCATTTCATCCCCCCGCATCCCGGGTCTTCGGTAGGGATCGGCCAGGCAGATGCCACCTCGATCGGGCTGCTACTTTGATCTGCACAATTGAGGCTTACTGCTGCATGGAGTCCACAATCTCGGTAAGCAATTACTACTTTGAGATTGGCGACAGCCGTGCAGTCGGCAGGGCTCTCGATATACGGAGCACCATTTGCGAGTCTCTGCTACAGCGATGCGAAACCCTTGCTAAAACTACCAAATCCGGCACCCCGCGTCCCCCAGGGAAAGCGACGACACCAAGCAGCCCTTCCGCCGCACCGGCAGTCCCCTCGCGAGCACTCTCAGATCGGTGTCGAGTTCAGGTTCCAAGTTGGGCTCAAACCACTGGCCACGAACCGCTAAGGACCTCGAACCCCGCTACTTCGGCTTCGGCCTCGGCGGGAGCAGCAATCGTGGTCATGTGTTGGAGATTAGAAGGGGCGACCGGCGGCGCGGACGGAACGCCCCGGATCCATTGCGCGACGGAGCGCAACCGTGACCACAGCGTGTTCATCTTGTGCAACCAAGGCCCGGGGCGGGGGTCTGCGGCACCCGGATGCTGATCGTGGCCGCGCCGACCACCAGATGGCCGAGCAATTCAATCCATCAACGTCGCCGCGACCGTCGCGCCGAGGTTCCAGCAAGCCTCCACGTCAGACTTACTCGGCTTGCCCATCACCACGACGGTCTCAGCGGCTTTCACCCAGCCAAGTCCGGCGGTGATCCCGTCGACCGCGCGCTCTGCTCCCTCGGTGCCCTCGTTGCCGTGTAGCCACAGCCCGAACGGCCTGCCCCCCGTCGAGTCGAGAAGCTGGTAATACGACTGGTCGAACGCAAGCTTGAGCGCACCGCTGATATAGCCGAGATTGGCTGGGCTCCCCAGTAGGTAGCCGTCGGCCTCCAACATCTCGACCGGGGACACCGTGAGAGCCGGTCGCCGGACAACCTCAACACCCTCGATCTCAGGGTCGGTCGCACCGGCCACCACCGCCTCAAACAGCTCCTGGCAGTGCGGCGACGGGGTGTGGTGAATGATCAACAGGGTCTTGCTCATCGGCCGGCCTGCGGTGCCCGGTGTAGTTCCAACGCCGTTTTCATGGCCTCCCGCGCGCGGCGGCGGTCCCCCGCGTAGTCATAGGCCCGGGCCAGCCGGTACCAGCGCCGCCAGTCGTCGGGGTCGGCCTCCACCTCGGTGCGCACCGTGGCGAACAACGCGTCGGCCGCGTCCCGCTCGATCCGGCCCGACGGCCGCCGCGGCAGCGCGCTGGTTTCGAGTTCCATTCCGTCCTCGGCGATCAGGCGGGCGAGCCTCTGATGGCCGAAGCCGGCCCGCAGGGTGGCGACCATCGCCCACAGCCCGATGACCGGCATGATCAGCAACGCCGCGCCCAGGCCGGCCGCGGCAACCCGGCCGGACGCGATCATCGCGAACGCCAGGCGGCCCAGCAGCGCGAAGTACGCCAGCATCGCCACGCACATGAACGCGATCAGCAGCTGGATGCGCAGGGTGCGGACGGTTTCGTTCATTTCAAGTTGAGCAGGGTCTCGAGGCCGACCGTGAGGCCGGGGCGTTCCCTGATCCGCCGCACGGCCAGCAGCACGCCTGGCACGAACGACGTGCGGTCCAGGCTGTCGTGGCGGATGGTCAGCGTCTCCCCCTCGGTGCCGAACAGGATCTCCTGATGGGCGACGAGCCCGGCCAGCCGCACGGAGTGCACCGGTATCCCCTCGACGTCGGCGCCGCGCGCACCGGGCAGGCTGCTGCTGGTGGCATCGGGGTTGGGCGGCAAGCCCTTTCGGGCCTCGGCGATCAGTTTCGCGGTGCGGGCCGCGGTGCCCGACGGGGCATCGGCCTTGTGCGGGTGGTGCAGCTCGATGACCTCGGCCGAGTCGAAGAAGGGCGCCGCCTGCTTCGCGAAATGCATCGACAGCACCGCCCCGATCGCGAAGTTCGGCGCGATCAGCACCGACGTGTTCTTATCGGCCAGCCACGACCGCACTTGCTCGACGCGCTGTTGGGTGAAGCCCGTGGTGCCGACGACCGCGTGAATTCCGTTGGCGATCAGGAACTCTAGATTGCCCATCACCACGTCGGGGTGGGTGAAGTCGATGACCACCTCCGTATCGCCCTCGGTCAGCAGGCTCAGCGGATCACCGGCGTCCACCTCCGCGGACAGGGTCAGGTCCTCGGCGGCCTGCACGGCCGCCACCATCGTCGACCCGACTTTGCCCTTTGCCCCCAGCACGCCTACCCGCATGGCTTTCACCCTAGACTCCGTATCCGGCCTGACCACGTGCGGTGTTAGCCAGTTGGACACGCTGATGTCATTGGCTCGTGGGCCTATCCGCTGGCGAGTTTGTGGAAATTGCTCCAAGATATTGAGCATTCAATTCGGTTCGCTTCAAGCAAAGGAGAAGGAACTATGGCGGCACATCGGCGGTATGGCCGATTTAAGGGCTTAGCGGCAATAATCAGCCCGCTTCTTGTCGCCGGTGTCGTCTGCGCCAGCCCGGCTCAGGCGGACGCCGCCTCCTATCTCAATGACCTGCACAACGCGGGGCTACATGACTTCGGCGGTGGCGACGACGCGCTGTTGCAGACGGGCCAGAGATTGTGCCAGCAATTGTCGTACGGCGTTCCTCCCGGACAGCTACAGGCCATGGCGCTACAGAAGTCCGACGCCGACCTGGGTCCGAATGGGCTTAACCTCCAACAGGCCGACCTACTCGTTTACTACGCCCAAGCCGATCTCTGTCCCAGCTCCTGATCGTTGCGTTACTAAGCGCAATGCGCGTCTTTATGACGCTCCGTTATCCACAGTCCGGTTTTTATCCACAGGACCGCCTTTTTCGATAGCCGCGGTCTGCGCCAACCGATAAAATTCGAACATGCGTTCGATCACCGCACCGGCCGAGCTGGCTTCCGCGCTGGATCAGCTCGACGCGGCCACGGCGAAGGTCGCCGGGCTGAACTTCGCCGCCCTCAGCCCCGCCGTCCGGCTGCGCGCGCTGGAGCGGATGGAAACGTCGCGCCGCCGCCAGGTCGCGGTGAGCCACGACGTCATCGCCGGCCTGGCAGACGAGGATCCCGCCGACATCGGCGGGCCGGTCCACAAAGTGGTGGCCGACTGGCTGCGGATCAGCTGCGCCGAGGCCGGCCGTCGGCTGCGCGACGTTGCGCAGCTTTCTCCGCGTGCGACCCTGACCGGCCAGGAGCTGCCGCCCGAGCTGCCGGCCACCGCCGAGGCGTGGCGGGAGGGCATGCTCGATGGGCAGCACCTGCGGGTGATCCAGACGTTCGTCCGTGACCTGCCGGAAGCGATACCGGTCGACACGGTGGAAAAAACCGAGCGGTTTCTCGCCCGGCAGGCGCTGAAGTTGCGCCCCGACCAGTTGCAAGGGGTGGCGAACCGGTGCGCGCTGCTGATCAATCCCGACGGTAAGTTCTCCGACACCGACCGCGCGCGCCAGCGCGGCTTCACGTGGTGCGGTCAGCGCGCGGATGGCATGAGCATCGGCAAGCTGGTGGCGTCCCCGGAACTGCGCGCCAATATCGATGCGTGGCTGGCGCGTTTCGCGGCCCCCGGCATGTGCAACCCGGACGATCAAACCCCTTGCGTAGACGGCGAACCCGCCGAGGAGTTCGCCGGCAGGGACACGCGCAGCCACGCCCAGCGCCAGCACGACGCGCTCAATGCCCTGGTGCGTAGCCGGCTGGGCGATCCGAAACTCGGTGTGCACAACGGGTTGCCGGTGACTGTCATCGTGTCGACCACGCTGCAGGAGCTGAGTTCGGGCGCGGGCCGAGCCGTGACCGGCGGCGGGACGCTGGTGCCGATGGGCGACCTGATCCGGATGGCCAGCCACGCCTATCACTACTTGGCCGTGTTCGACGAGCACTCGAGCCGGCCACTGTATCTCGGGCGGACGCGGAGAATCGCCTCGCCGGATCAGCGCATAGTCCTCTACGCCAAGGATCGCGGCTGCACCCACCCGGGCTGCGACGTGCCGGGGTATTGGTGCGAAGTCCACCATGTCGACGAGTGGGCGACCGGCGGCCGGACCGACGCCGACAGGCTCGCCTTCACCTGCCCG
>NZ_JAOPWB010000300.1 GCF_025965855.1 Mycobacterium sp.
GTTCCGGCGCCATCAGGCCCACGACCGGGTTCGCCGACAGCAGCGGGGCGGCCGGGCCGTCCGGCGGGAAATGCTCGGGCGCTCCGAGATTGACCACGGCGTGCACCGCGGTGCGCTCGCCCTGCATGAGCTCGACATCGACGACGCTGATGCGGCGGCCGCGCTTGCGGAAGGAGGTCAGCAGCCGCATGGGCCCGGGATCCGGCGCCCACAGGAAGCTCGCCGACACCGTGACTGGTTCCAAGACCGGTTGCGGTCCGCCCGGCCCTCCGCCGCACGCGGTCCGGGCGGCGTTGGCGCAGAGCGCCAGCATCGCGCCACCGTGCACCTTGGGCCCGATGGTCCAGTGCTTGTTGAGCTCGCCCTCGTACACGCCGGGTCCGGCCTCCCGCAACGTCATCGCGGTGGTGAATAACGCGTTCATGTGCTCCTGGGCGTCGGTCTTTCGATAATCACCGCATCAGGTGTGTGCGGGCGAACTGCAACGATTCGGCGAGCATGGCTTCGCGCTCCTGGGCGGACCGCGCGCTCGAGGTGGACACCTCCAGGATCACGTGGCCGGCGAAGCGACCGCCGGCGAGCATCTGGCACACCTCGGCGGTGGGTTGCGTGCCGCGCCCGGGCACCAGGTGCTCGTCGGCGGGCAGCCCGCTGCCGTCGCACAGGTGCAGGTGAACCAGGCCCTCGCCCATCCGCCCGGCCATGTCCAGCGAGTCCGTGCCCGCCGTCGCGGTGTGGGACAGGTCCAGCGTGTAGTGCGCGTGGTCGCCGTCCAGCGGGTCGTAGGACGGCGCGAACGCCGAGATCGCCGGGCCGGGGCCGCCGCCCCGCCTGCGCATCCGCTCGCGTGACTGCCCGGCCCCGAAGAATCTGTCCGCCCGGAACGGGAACATGTTCTCCACGGCGACCATCACGTCGCTGGATTCCTCCAGGGCCGAAACCTGCTCGCTGAAACCCTCGGCGTAGCGCCGCTGCCAGCGAAACGGCGGGTGCACGACGACCGTCTGCGCGCCCAGCTTTTCGGCGGCCCGCACGCTGCGTTCCAGCTTGGGAATCGGGTTGGCGCCCCACACCCGCTGCGAGATCAGCAGGCACGGCGCGTGCACGGACAACACCGGGACGCGGTAGCGCCGGGACAGCTGCTTGACGGCGTCGACGTCCTGGCTGACCGACTCGCTCCACACCATCAGTTCGACCCCGTCGTAGCCGAGCCGGGCCGCATATTCGAAGGCGGCCTCGGCCCGCAGTGGGTACACCGAGGCCGTCGACAGGCCGACTTTGATTGCTGGGCGCACTGTCTGTGTATGGCGCCCTAGCCCGACTGCAACGACAGCGCCAACGGTCCCAGGGTGATCAGCGCCCCCACCGCAACGGCGATCAGCGTGCTGGCGATGTCCTCGGTCTTGCGAACCACCCGGACCCCCACCACCAGGCCGAGAATGACCAGCACCGAGAGCACCAATGCCACGATGCTGTTCCAGCGCCACAGCTCGTCGAACGCGACGAACAGCCCGGCCCCGAACGCGACGGCCAGCATCGACTGCAACACGATCAGGGTGCCCCGCCACAGCGACTCGAGCCTGCCGGGCCCTTCGTGCGGCTCCTCGGCCTCGCGGTCGGCTGCGAGGCCGTCCGCGTCGAGTCGCTCTTCGGCCAGCGAGTCCACAGACCGCTCCGCGCGCTCCGCGCCGCGCCGACGCGCCACCTCATCGGCCAGCGTCTGGCCGCCGAACAGCGTGGAATCCGACTCTAGGTAGGAGCGAACGTAGGCGGAATCCTCGGCCGCCTGTTCGGCTTCGCGCACCTCGGAGTCCATCACGTCCACCGGGAAGTCGGCGTAGTGATCCACCGGGTCCGGACTCATGTCCTCGGCGCCGGACTGGCCGGCGCGATCGGCCGGCACCTCGGTGTGCGGCATGGGCCGCGGGTAGGCGCTGCGCTCGGGCCCCGACAGGCGTTGGGGCTGCGGCGGTGACTTGGGCCAGCGCGGCTCGGGTTCGGACCAGTACGCGGTCTTGGGCTGTTCCTCGGTGACCTGCTCGGAAGTCACCCCTGGGCGCGTCTCCGCGGCCGGTTCGGCGACCTGGACCGTCCCGTTTGCCCCGTGAGCGTTCTGGTCGTCGTCACGGATGATCGGGGTCTCGCCGGTTAGTTCGGCGACCGTGACCGCGTCGCTGTCGCCGCGCCGACGGCGGCGCCGCCGGGTGACCGACGGTTCGCCGATGGTTCCATTCCTGGCCAGCAGTTCGGCAACCGAGATCGGTCGGGTGCCAGGGCTCTCGGTCTCGGAGTGTGGTCCGGTCATGATTTGTCGCCTCTCGATCGGTTGGCGTTCCGATCAGCTTTCTGACCTCCAGCATCCCGCACGGAACTGTCGACGAGCGAAGTTCCGTCGGCTTCGCTGTCGAGTTTTCGCAAGATGAGACCTTCCCGTAATGCCCACGGGCAGATATCCACGGCTTCGATCGACAGCACTCGCATACTCGCCTCGGCCACCAGGGCACCCGCCACGATCTGGGGCGCCCGCTCGGCGCTTACTCCCTCCAGCTCAGCCCGGTCAGCGGTCGTCATCCTAGAGATGAAAGCTATGAGTTGCCTGAGGCCGTTTGCGGTCAGCATCCTCTTCACCCGCGGGCCGGCCGCCGACGGCGCCGCCCCGGTGAGCCGTGCCAGCGAACGGAACGTCTTCGACGTGGCGACCGCGAGGTCGGGGGCACCGGCGTCGAGCACCGTTTCGCAGGTTTGCGCGAGCTCGGCGTCCAGCCAGTCCCGCAGCATCGCCACCCGGCGCCGGCCGGGCGGATCGTCGGGCAGCCATTCGCGGGTCAGTCGCCCCGCACCCAGCGGCAACGACAGCGCGACCTCGGGCTCCTCGTCGACACCGCTGGATAACTCCAGCGAGCCCCCGCCGATGTCGAGGTTGATGATTCGCCCGGCGCTCCACCCGTACCACCGGCGCACCGCCAGGAAGGTCAACCGCGACTCGTCGACGCCGCGAAGCACCTCCAGCTCGACGCCGGTCTCTTTGCGCACCCGCGACAGCACGTCGTCGGAATTCTCGGCGTCGCGGACCGCCGATGTGGCGAAGGCCATCAGCTCCTCGCAGCCAGAGCTGTCCGCGATCTTGGCGAACTCGTCGATCGTGGAGACCAACTTGTCGGCGCCGCGCTTGGTGATCTTTCCCGAGTTGTCGAGGGATTCGGAGAGGCGCAGCGTGGCCTTGGTCGAACTCATGGGCGTCGGGTGCCCGCCGCGGTGGGCGTCAACCACCAACAGATGGACCGTATTGCTACCCACGTCGAGCACGCCTAACCGCACAGAAACAACCTAGCCGGGTGACGACGCGCGCCGCGAAGCGGCGCGAGGTGGGGGCACCCCAGCCGCGCGAGCGGCGAGGGGGCGAGCCCGGCAATTCAGCCCTGTCGCGCAACGATCGGTGTGCCGCGGAGGGCGGCAGTGTGTCAGCGGGGCAACCAGGCGGAATCGTGGTCTAACGTTGACAAAATGGCGAATCCGCACCCAGAAACGGGACGCGCGGGTCAAGAGGTCGAAATGGACTTTGCCCGTGAGTGGGTGGAGTTCTACGACCCGGACAATCCCGAGCACCTCATCGCGGCCGACCTTACCTGGCTGCTGTCGCGTTGGACATGCGTATTCGGCACCCCCGCGTGCCGCGGCACGGTGGCGGGCCGCCCCAACGACGGGTGTTGCTCCCACGGTGCGTTCTTGTCCGACGACGACGACCGCGCGCGGCTCGACGATGCGGTCAAGACGCTGACCGACGACGATTGGCAATTCCGCGAAAAGGGCTTGAGCCGCAAGGGTTATCTGGAACTCGATGAGCATGACGGCCAGCCCCAGTACCGCACCCGCAAGCACAAGGACGCATGCATCTTCCTCAACCGGCCGGGCTTCGCCGGCGGCGCCGGATGCGCACTGCATACCAAGGCCCTCAAGCTGGGCGTGGCGCCACTGACCATGAAACCCGATGTCTGCTGGCAGCTGCCGATCCGGCGCAGCCAGGAGTGGGTGACCCGGCCCGACGGCACCGAAATCCTCAAGACCTGGGTCACGGAATACGATCGCCGCGGCTGGGGCTCCGGTGGCGCGGACCTGCACTGGTATTGCACCGGTGATCCGGCCGCCCACGTCGGCACCAAGCAGGTCTGGGAAAGCCTGGCCGACGAGCTCACCGAGCTGCTCGGCGCGAAGGCCTACGCGGAGCTGGCGGCAATGTGCAAGCGCCGCAGCAAGTTAGGGCTCATCGCGGTGCATCCGGCCACCCGGGTCGCCGAGTAACCCGGGCCATGGCTTAGGTGTCCTGAGTTTTCTTGTACGACAACACCATTCGCAGCGCGCTGGCGTGTAGGTAGCCCTCGACCGCCGCGGCTGCCGCTTCCGCGTCGCGCGCCAGCACCGCGTCGGTGATCGCGCGCAGGTCGGTCACCACCGGGGCGGCGTCGTCGTAGGCCCCGGTGAGCTCGTGCTCGCGGCCGCCGAACGCGTGCTCGACCCAGCGATACATCAGGCCCAGCGCGCGGTTGCGACTGCTGTGGATGAGCACCCGGAAATAGGCGAGGTCGGCGGCCTGGCGCGCCGCGGCCCCGTCGGCCTCCCGCACCGCCGCCAGCGCGGCGACCAACGCCTCGGCATCGTCGGGCGCGCCCCGTTGCGCCGCCAAGCGGCCGATCAACGGGCCCAGCGCAGCCCGGATCTCCAGCAGTTCGGCCAGGAACTCGGGGCCGAGCTTGCGGACCAGCGCCTCCACGACCGCGGGATGGGTGAGCGCCTCGGGGTCGCGCACCACGTTGCCGCTGCCGTGCCGAGCCTCGATGAGGCCCATCTGCTGCAGGCGGGCCAGCCCTTGGCGCAGCGACGTGCGGTTCACGCCGAGCTGCTCGGCCAGCTCCCGCTCGGGCGGCAGGGTCGAGCCGGGCGCGAAGGCGCCGTCGAGGATGGCGTCGGCGATCGACGCGGCGATCTGTTCATCGACCCGCTGCCGATCCGGCGGCTGCAGCACACTTGACTGGTTCATTGGCTCAACCAATATAGTGGGCCAATCGGGCGCGGGGCATCAAGCACGCATCCGCGTCCCAACCGGAGGTGGCACATGGACGACGAGCTGCGATCGGCCCAAGCCCCGCGCTGGCGGGGCAAGCCCGGCCGCCTTGAAGTCTGGTACGCCACCCTGTCGGATCCGCTGACACGCGCCGGGCTGTGGATCCACTGCGAGACGGTGGCCCCGCTGCGTGCGGCGGAAACCCCCTACGCGCACGGCTGGGCGACCTGGTTCGCGCCCGACGGCCCGCCGCGCACCGAGCGGTTCGGCCCCGAACCCACCCGGCCGGCCGCGGGCACGGCCTGGTTCGACGCGGCCGGGGTGCGAGCGGCCCCGGAAAAGCTGACCGGCAGCGCCCGATCGCTCGCGTGGGACCTGTCGTGGAAGGACGCCGGCACGCCGCTGTGGACGTTTCCCCGCGCGGCGTGGGAGCGCGAGTTGCTGCCGGGCGCCCAGGTGGTCCTCGCGCCCACCGCCGAGTTCGCCGGCTCATTGACCACAGAATTTCCAGCCGGCGCCGCGACAGCCATCGACGGCTGGCGCGGCGGGCTCGCCCACATCTACGGGCACGGCAACGCCAGGCGCTGGGGATGGATCCACGCCGACCTCGGCGACGGCGACGTCGTGGAGGCCGTCACCGCGGTGTCACACAAACCGGGGCTGCGCAGGCTTGCGCCGATGGCGTTCGTTCGCTTCCGCATCGACGGAAAGGATTGGCCCGCAGGCCCTTTGCCGTCACTGCGGATGCGGACGACGCTGGGTGTGCGGCACTGGCAGCTGGAGGGGCGTATCGGTGGCCGCCGGGTGCTCATCCGGGTCGACCAGCCACCGGCGAGGTGCGTGAGCCTGGGATACACCGATCCCGACGGCGGCCGCGCGGTGTGCACCAACACCGAGCAGGCCGACATCCACATCGAAATCGACGACCGGCACTGGTCGGTGCTGGGAACCGGGCACGCCGAGGTCGGGCTGCGCGGCGCCGAGGCACCGCAGATCAACGAAAGGATCCCGACGTGAGCTTTGTTCTCGACCCGCCGCTGCTGTTTGCCGCCGGAGTGTTCATCGAGCGGCGGCTACCCTCGGACCGCCGCGATCTGGCCGAGGCCGCCACGCTCGGGGTCTTCTTCGGCGGCTCGTTCGGGCTCTACAACAACGTGCCCGGGCTCGGAGTGCTGTGGCGGCCCTTCCGCGCTCAGAACGGGCGCGACTTCATGTGGAACAGCGGCGTTTTCGGCGTCGACACCGTGGAGGCGGGCTGGCCGCTGCACGCGGCGGCGGGCGCCATCTTTGCGACCTATCCGTTCTTCATCAAGTTGGGGCGCCGGCTCGGACGCCTGATATGAGCCGTCTCGCCGATCGGGCCGGGACCTCGTTGGCGTCTTTCGGCGCCGCGCTGCTGCCCGAGGAGTGCGGCGGCCCGGCACCGGCCCAGCTCGTCGATCGCGTGGAGCGCTACCTGAAACGGCTGCCCGCGACCTCGCGGTTGGCCATGCGGGCCGGATTGCTCTCGGTGGCCGCGGCGAGCTACCTCACCAGCGGCCGCTCACTGTCGCGGCTCGACGCCGGCCAACGGGAACGGGTGCTGCGGCGGGTCGCCGCGCTCAGCCCCGAGACCGGTGCGGCCGTCGAAGCGATGAAGGCGATCGTGCTGCTCGCCAACGGCGCCGAAACCTTTGCACCGGAACTGCTTTCGCGGGCGCAGCAGCACGACCCGGCGCGCCCCGATGCGCCCTTGACCATCACCGCCTCGGCCGAGAGCCGCTCCGTCGTCGCCGCCGACGCGGTGATCGTGGGTTCCGGCGCCGGCGGTGCGATGGTGGCGCGCACCCTGGCGCGGGCCGGCTTCGACACCGTGGTGCTGGAGGAGGGACGCCGCTGGACGGTGGAGGAATTCCGTACCACCCATCCGATCGACCGCTACGCCGGTCTGTACCGCGGCGCGGGGGCCACCGTCGCGCTGGGACGCCCGTCGGTGGTGCTGCCCATCGGCCGGGCGGTCGGAGGCACCACCGTGGTGAACTCCGGCACCTGCTACCGGCCGCCGCCAATCGTGGTGCGGCGCTGGCGCGATGACTTCGGCCTCGACCTGGCCGATCCCGACCGGCTGGCCGAGCGCCTCGACGACGTCGAACGCACGCTGCGGGTCGCGCCGGTGCCGCTGGAGATCATGGGGCGCAATGGGCGCCTGCTGCTGGACGCCGCGACGACGCTGGGCTGGCGGGCGGCGCCGATCCCGCGCAACGCGCCTGGCTGCGAAGGCTGTTGCCAGTGCGCGATCGGCTGCCCACGAAACGCCAAGTTCGGCGTGCACCTCAACGCGTTGCCGCAGGCGTGTGCGGCGGGGGCGCGGATCATCTCGCACGCCCGCGTCGAGCGGGTGCTGCACCGGCACGGTCGCGCCCGCGGGGTGCGCGCCCGCCGGCCCGACGGCACGGCGCTGGACGTCCTCGCGGACACCGTCATCGTCGCCGCCGGCGCCACCGAGACGCCGGGGCTATTGCGGCGCAGCGGTTTTGGCGCACATCCGCGCCTCGGCCGAAATCTCGCGCTGCATCCGGCGATGATGCTGGCCGGGCGTTTCGACTTCGACGTCCTCGCGTGGCACGGCGTGCTGCAAAGCGCGGCCGTCCACGAGTTTCACGCGTCCCATGGCGTTCTGATCGAAGCGACCTCGACGCCGCCGGGGATGGGCTCGATTGTCTTTCCCGGCTACGGCGCCGAGCTGCTCGGCTGGCTGGACCGCGCGCCCCAGGTCGCGACGTTCGGCGCCATGGTGGCCGATCGGGGCGCCGGCTCGGTGTCCTCGGTGCGCGGCGAGACGCTGGTGCGCTACAACATCGCCCGGTCCGACGCCGCCAAGCTGATGGTCGCGATCGAGGCCATGGGCCGGCTGCTGTTCGCCGCGGGCGCCGTCGAGGTGCTCACCGGATTGCCCGGGGCGGCGACGGTGGCGTCGCTGCCCGCGCTGCGCGATGCGCTGGGCCGAAGCGACGCGCGAAGCCTGCACCTGGCCGCCTTCCACCCCACGGGGACCGCGGCCGCGGGCGCCGACGAGCAGCTGTGTCCGGTCGACGAAACCGGACGGCTGCGCGGCGTGGACGGCGTGTGGGTGGCCGACGCGTCGATCCTGCCCAGCTGCCCGGAGGTGAACCCGCAGCTGTCGATCATGGCGCTGGCGCTGGGCGTCGCCGACGAGGTCGTCAGCGCCCGCTGAGTGTGCATCCACGGCTTTGCGTATGCGTCTAGGGCGACGACACGCCGACCAACTCCGCCCTCGGTACACGCTCAACGCCCTCAACTCACACTCGTCGCCGAGCTGCCGAGCTGCTGACGGCCCCCGGCGCCTTAGCCCTCGAGCTTGTATCCCAACCCGCGCACCGTGACCAGGTGCACCGGGTTGGCCGGGTCGGCCTCGATCTTGGACCGCAGGCGCTTGACGTGGACGTCGAGTGTCTTGGTGTCACCGACGTAATCCGCACCCCACACCCGATCGATCAGCTGGCCGCGCGTCAGCACCCGCCCGCTGTTCCGCATCAGGTATTCGAGCAGGTCAAATTCCTTCAGCGGCAACGTGATCGTGTCGCCGTTGACGGAGACGACGTGGCGCTCGACATCCATCCGGACCGGCCCGGACTCGAGCACGCCGTCGCTGATCTCGGAGTCGTCGTCGCCGCCCCGGCGCAGCACCGCGCGGATACGGGCGATCAACTCGCGCGCCGAATAGGGTTTGGTCACATAGTCATCCGCGCCCAGCTCGAGGCCGACCACCTTGTCGATCTCGCTGTCGCGCGCGGTCACCATGATCACCGGCACGCTGGAACGGGCGCGCAGCTGCTTGCACACGTCGGTGCCCGACATGCCCGGCAGCATCAGGTCGAGGAGCACGATGTCGGCACCGCCTCGATCGAACTCGGCGAGTGCCGCGGGCCCGTCGGTCACCACCGTGGCCTCAAAACCCTCCTTGCGCAACAGGAATGCCAGAGGATCGGCCAGCGACTCCTCGTCCTCCACGATCAGCACACTCGTCATGCGCGCCACTCCTTCTCATCGCGTCGCTCTGCATCGTCGTTAGCGCGGGTCATCGACTTAGTTCTTCCTCTCGTTGTGACCTGCTGGGCCGCACCTCGCGACCCCGCGGTTGCCCGGATTCCTCGTTGCCGTCTTTGTAGGCGGGAATGGAAAGCGTGAACGTCGATCCGGTTCCCGGCTTGCTCCACACGCCGATGCTGCCGTTGTGGTTGGCCGCAACGTGTTTGACGATGGCGAGTCCCAGCCCGCTGCCGCCGGTGGCCCGCGAACGCGCCTTGTCCCCGCGGAAGAACCGCTCGAAGACGCGCACCTGGTCTTCCAGCGCGATCCCGATGCCGCGGTCGGTCACGGCGATCTCGATGTTGTCGCCGCGGCGGCGACGGCTGATCGACACCGGCGAACCCGGGGGCGAATACGCGATCGCGTTGGATACCAGGTTGGCCAGCGCGGTCACCAGCAGCGTTTCGTCGCCCAGCACCCGCAGGTCGCTGGGCGCGTCGGTACGAACCTCGATATCGGCGTTTTCGGCGGCCACCTTGTGGCGTGAAATCGCTTCGGACACAATGGTATCGACCTCAACGTCGGTGACGTTGGGCAACGGATCGGCCCCCTGCAGCCGGGACAGCTCGATCAGCTCGGCGACCATGTCGCCGAGTCGATTGGCTTCCACGAGCACCCTCTCGGCGAAGCGGCGAACGGTTTCGGAGTCATCCGCGGAGGCCAGCAGGGCCTCGGCGAGCAGCGCCATGGCGCCCACCGGGGTCTTGAGCTCGTGGCTGACGTTGGCCACGAAATCGCGCCTGGTGGCCTCCATCCGGGCGTAGTCGGATTGGTCGTGGACGAACACCACCGCGAACCGGCGGTCCTCTTCGCTCAGCAACCGCGCCTGCCCGTGCACCGACAGCCCCGAGCGGCCGGCCGCGCGTTTCGCCGGTCGCAGGTCGAACTCGGCGTCGACGCCGCTGAGCGCCTGCTGCGCGGCCTGCCAGGCCTGGTCGTCGAGTTGCCGATCCCGCACCAGGCCCAACTCCCTGGCCCGGTCGTTGAGATAGACGACGTCGCGATGCGAATCCACCACCGCGGCTCCGAGCGGCATCAGCGCGACGATGCGTTGCAGCATCTGCGCGACGGTGATGCCCGTCCATTCGGTGGAGGATTGCTGACGGCGTTGGACCGCCCGCGGCGCCAGCCGGACCCCGGCCGCAACTCCTACGGCCAGCGCCAGCACGGACAAGACCCCGGCCAGCAACAGCGCCGAGAACACAGTCACAACAAAATCCTACAAATTTGGTGAACGCCGCCCTAGCGGGGCGAGGCCAAAATCGTACAAGTCACATCTTGCGCTATAGGTATTCCGCTTCCGTTCACTCGATGTTTGGCAAACAGGCCTTTAAAAGCGGGCGCGGGCATTCGATCGACCTCAGCCGCGCCCCTGGCTGGCAACCGCGGCGGCACCCGCCGCGGCCGCCTCCGGGTCCAGATACGTCCCGCCTGGTAGCACCGGCCGCATGTCGGCATCCAGGTCGTAGCGCAGGGGAATGCCGGTCGGGATGTTCAGCCCGACGATCTCGTCGTCGGACATCTCGTCCAGGTGCTTGACCAGGGCGCGCAGCGAGTTGCCGTGCGCGACCATCAGCACGGTCTTGCCGGTCCGCAGATCGGGGACGATCACGTCGGTGAAATACGGCAGGAAGCGGGCCACCACGTCGGCGAGGCATTCGGTCAGCGGGCCGCCGCGGATGTTGGCGTAGCGGGGGTCGGTGTCCTGGCTGAATTTGCTGCCCCGCTCGATCGGCGGCGGCGGCGTGTCGTAGCTGCGCCGCCAGGTCATGAACTGCTCCTCGCCGTAGCGCTCCTTGGTCTCGGCCTTGTTCAGGCCCTGCAGCGCGCCGTAGTGGCGTTCGTTGAGCCGCCAGCTGCGCCGCACCGGGATCCACAGCCGGTCGGCGGTGTCCAGCGCCAGGTGCGCGGTGGTGATCGCCCGCCGCAGCAGCGAGGTGTAGAGCACGTCGGGCAGCAGCGCGTGTTCCGTCAACAGCTCGCCGCTTCGCACCGCCTCGGCCCGGCCCTTCTCGGTCAGGCCGACGTCGACCCAGCCCGTGAACAGGTTGAGGGCGTTCCAGTCGCTCTCGCCGTGGCGCAGCAGCACCAGCGTGGCAGTGTGTCCCATGCCGGCAAGTCTCTCACGCAGTGCTAATCGTCGTCTTCGTCGATGAGGTGGGCGAACGCCTGCAGGTTCTTCAGCGACTCCCCGCGCGACACGCGCCACTCCCACTCTTTCTGTATCGATGAGCGAAAACCCAACTCCAGCAGCGTATTAAAGTCCGAATCCACCGCCTCGAGCACCTGGCCGAGCACCCGGTCGATCTCGTCGGCGTCGACCGACGCCAGCGACATGCGGCCCACCAGGTAGATGTCGCCGACGTTGTCCAACGTGTAAGCGACCCCGTAAAGCCGGCGATTTCGCCTCAACAGGAACCGGTAGACGCCCTCGTGGTTTTCGTCGGGCTTGCGGCACACGAACGCCTCCACGCGCACCGAATGCTCGCCGATGCTCAGGATGGTGTTGGTCTTGAGCTTGCGCTCGCCGGGCAGCTCCACCACCAGCCCCGGCAGCCCATCGTGCGCCCCAGGGAATTCCGAGTAGGTGAGCCCGCTGGCCTGCAGCGTGTGCTCGATCACGGCCTGCACGGCCGAATTCACGCGTCCACTCCGCGGCGCGTCGCCCAGCGGCGGGGCTTGCGCATCGACGCCCGGTCGCGGAACCGGCGCTGGCGCATGGCGGTGAAGTCGCCGATCGCGCGTCGATAGCTGGCCAGCAGCGCGTCGGTGGTGTTGTCCCAGGAGAGCGTGGCGGCGTGGGCGGCGGCCGCGCGGCCCATCGCCTCCGCCCGCGGCGCGGGCAGGCCCAGCAGCCGATCGAGGGCATCCGCCCAGTCGCCGACGTCATGCCCGGACACGAGGGCACCGGAGATCCCGTCGCGCACCGCCACCGGCAGACCGCCGACCGCGGCGGCCACCACCGGCGTGCCGCACGCCTGCGCCTCGACGGCGACGAGCCCGAACGACTCCGAATAACTCGGCACCGCAACAAGATTGGCGGCCCGGAACAACGTGGCCAGGTCCGCGCGGGACTGCGGCGGCAGGAACGTCACCCGGTCGGTGATGCCGAGTTCGTCGGCCAACCGAACCAGTCCGTCCGGGGCCAGGCCGCTGCCCGACGGGCCGCCGGCTACCACGATGCGCACCCCTGGCAGTTTCGCGGCGGAGCGCAGCACGATGTCGGGCGCCTTGAGCGGCTGGATCCGCCCGACGAAGGCCACCACGTCCTCATCGAGCGGCAGGCCAAGCGCGGCGCGGGCCGCCGCGCGGTCCCCCGGGCGGAACACGTCAAGATCGACACCGGGGTGGACCACATCGATTCGCGCCGGATCGGCGTGATGGATCGAAATCAACTGTTGCGCTTCGTCATCGGTGTTGACGATCAGCCGGTCCGCCTCGTCGACCACCTGCTGCTCCCCCACCGTGCGCAGCGGCGGCTCGGGCGCGTCGCCGTCGGCCAGGGCCGCGTTTTTCACCGCGGCCAGCGTGTGGGCGGTGTGCACCAGCGGCACCGCCCAGCGGTCGCGGGCCAGCCATCCGACCTGCCCGGACAGCCAGTAATGGGAGTGCACGATGTCGTAATAACCCGGCTCGTGCGACGCCTCGGCGCGCAGCACCCCGGCCGCGAACGCACACAGCTGAGTCGGCAGGTCGTATTTGTCCAGGCCCTCGAACGGCCCCGCCACCACGTTGCGGACCAGCACGCCCGGCGCCACGTGGGTGACCGGCGGATCGGCCGACGCGGTGGCCCGGGTGAAGATCTCCACCTCGATGCCGCGCCGGGCCAGGTGCAACGCGGTTTGCAGCACATAGACGTTCATGCCGCCGGCGTCGCCGGTCCCCGGCTGGGCCAGCGGTGAGGTGTGCACGGCCAACACCGCAACGCGGCGCGGGTCATTCAGCCGGAGGACATCGTCGTGCCGCACACTGTCATCTTTACAGGACGGTCCACCACCCGGCCCAAGTGCGCTGTTCGCGCTAAGCGGACGACTCGTCGGCGACGTCCCGCAGCCGGGAGTCCAGCGCCCCGGCGCGCCGCATCGCGCCGAGCGGATCGGCGTACAACCCGCCCAGCGACACCGTTCCGGCCCCGGCCTCCTGCACCCGATTGCCGAAGGCGGTGACGCGGATGTCGCGCGGGGGCAGCACGGAGCTCGCGGCGAACGCCGCCTCCACGTGCTCCATCGCCTCCGGGTACTCGGTGAAAGCCTGCCCACCGACCACCAGCTCGTCGGGGTTGAGCATGTCGCGCACCAACGCGACCGCCTCGCCGAGAACCCGGGCCCGCTCCGCCAGCAGCTCCCTGGCCTGCGGATTGCCGGCCCGAGCCACCCGCAGCAGGTCGGTCATCGCGGTCGCGGATCCGGCGATGCGGGTCGCCGGGGCGAGGACGGGAAGGATTTTCAGCCGGCGCGCGGCGGACAGGACCCCTTCGTCGCTCACGGTGGACTCCAGCTGTCCGGTGCCGCCGAGCAACTCGGAGTAAGCGGGCAGCGCCGCGATGGTGCCGGGGCCGCTGGCCGGGCAGTGCACCCGTCCGCCGATCACCAGCGCATAGCCCACGGTCTCGCGGGCGTAGACGTACAGGCTGGTGGGCGAACTCGGCGCGAATCGCCGCAGGCCCAGCAGCAGCTCGGCGCCGGCCATGGCGTCGACGTGCGAGGCCACCGAGACCGGCAGTCCGAGCGCGTCGGCCAGCACGGGGCCCACCGGCGCCTGCCGCCAGCCCAGCCTCGGGTGGTCGACGTGGCCGGTGGCGTTGTCCACGGTGCCACCGATCGCCACCCCGACCCAGAGCGGGCGGCGCCGGTGCCAGCGCCTCAGGTACCGGCAGGCGCTTTCGGCCAGCGACGCCAGCGCGGGCCCGGCGGCGCTGAGGGGGGTCGGGGTCTCGACGGTGTCCAGCGTGCGGCCGAACAGGTCGGTCGCCACGATGCTGGTGGTGCGCGCGCCGATGTGGATGCCGAGCGTCACGAACGGTTCGTGGTTGATCTCCACCGGCACCCGCGGGCGGCCGATGGCCCCGGAGACGGCGAGGTCGGCGCGCTCGCGCAGCAGGCCGGCGTCGAGCAGCGCGATGACCTGGCGGTTGACCGTGGCGATGCTCAGCGATGTGATGCCGGCGATGACGTCGCGGCCGACCGGGCCGCGCAACCGGACGGCCCGGAAGACCGATGCCGCGGCCGAATCGGAGATATGCAGAGCCGGCGGCAGGATCTGGCGGTGCAACCGCAGGTGGCTTTTGCGGCCGGGCGAATGATGGCTGTGGGTGAGAGTAGTCGAGCGCACGAGCGTCCTTTGTCCGAGTTCCAATGGCCGGCTTCGGCCACGCCTGAAAGGTCAGGAGCGGCAAAGTGCGCGGCAACAACACGCACTTGCCGCGCAAAGACACGCGGCGGTGGTGTTGAACAGGGCGCTGTGGTGCACCCCGAGAATTTAGCACGTTTATTAGAGTTGTTCCGATGAACACAGCTGGGGGGCATCAACGGGTCGCGGTGGTCACCGGTGCCAGCTCCGGCATCGGCGAGGCGACCGCGAAAGTTCTTGCAGGCCTTGGCTTTCACGTGGTCGCCGTGGCGCGACGCGCGGATCGGATCAACGCGCTGGCCGACGAAATCGACGGGACGGCGATTGTGGCCGACGTCACAGACGACCGCGCGGTGCAAGCGCTGGCGGACAAAGTCGGCCGCGTCGACGTGTTGGTCAACAACGCCGGTGGCGCTCGGGGACTCGAACCCGTCGCCGACGCCGACATCGAGCACTGGCGATGGATGTGGGAGACCAACGTGATCGGCACGCTGCGGGTCACCCGCGCGCTGCTGCCCATGCTGGTCGACTCCGGCGACGGCCTGATCGTCACCGTCACCTCGGTCGCGGCGATGGAGACCTACGACGGCGGCGCCGGCTACACGGCGGCCAAACACGCCCAGGGTGCGTTGCACCGCACGCTGCGCGGGGAGCTATTGGGAAAACCCGTGCGGCTCACCGAGATTGCCCCGGGCGCGGTCGAAACCGAGTTCTCGCTCGTCCGTTTCGACGGCGACGAACGGCGCGCGGACGCCGTCTACACCGGGATAACGCCGTTGCTGGCCGCCGACGTCGCCGAGGTGATCGGGTTCGTGGCCTCGCGGCCGTCCCACGTCAACCTGGACCTGATCGTCATGAAGCCGCGCGACCAGGCCAGCGCGACGCGGTTTAACCGCCGGGGCTAGGCCCCGGGCTGGACGTGGTCGTCGTGGGCGTGCCCGACAACGTCGGGGCGTTCGACGGGGTGACCGGCGCGGTCACGGGAATCTGGGTGGCCGGCGGGTGCGCCGTCGGGGGCGGCAGCGCCGACATCGCCACCCAGGTGTCCCAGTCCACGGCCCAGTCCCAGATGTCGCCGTCGGAGTAGGACAGCTGTATCGAGCTGCCGGTCACCTCGACGGGGTCACCGTAGATCGCGGTTTGGTAGTACTGCGCGGCGTCGCCCGTCGACAGGTTGATGCAGCCGTTGGTGACGTTGGTGTTGCCCTGGGCGCCGGCGCTCGACGGGTTGGCGTGGATGAACTCGCCGTTGTTGGAGATCCGCACCGCCCAGCGTTCGTGCGCGTTGGAGTACCCGGCGGCCGGGTTCGACATGTAGAAATCGGCGTACTTCTCGGTGACCACGTGGATGCCGTTGCGGGTGACGTTGCGCGCCTTGTCGGCCTCGCCGTAGCTGCACGGGAAGTCCATGATGACGCCGGCGTCGGTGACGACCTGGATGCGGTGCGACGAGACCTCGGCCTTGACGACCTGCTTTCGGCCGATCTGGATGCGCAACGAGATGTCCTGGTCGCCGAACGCGCCGTCGCCGAACGGCAGCCCGTAGAGCTTGGCGTCGACATTGACGGTGGTACCCGCCGGGTAGTACTCGCGGGAACGCCAGTGCACGCGGGCTCCCTGCCTCTCGTCAGGCAACCAAGCCCAGCTGCCCTCGACGGGCGGGTTGGCGGTGACGGCGAGCGCCTTCTCGACGGCGGCCTTATCGCTGATCGGCGCGTCGAACTGGATGATGATCGGCACCGCCACCCCGACGGTCTGGCCGTCGGCCAACTGGAATGCCCCGCCGATCTTCTTGGTGGGCGACACGGTGGTGAACTTGCCGGTCACCGGGACCGCCTTGCCGTTGTGGCCGACGGCCGAACCGCTCCAGGTGTAGGTCGCGTCGTAGCCCAGCGGCTCGATGGTCGTGTAGACGGTGCGGTCGGAGTTGAAGGATCCCGCGACCACCTTGCCTGACGAGTTCGTCAACGCCACCTTCTGGAACCAGCCATCGCTCACCTGGACGCTGATCGGCGCGATGGGAACCACGTCGGCGGCGGCGTCAACCGGCTCGAACTTGAGCTGCGGCGCCGGCGGCTCCTTCTTCTGGGCCTGCCTGGCCACGGTGCTGCCGGCGCATGCGGCCAATACATTGGGGGCGAACACGCCGAGCCCCAGGGCCGTCAAGGCCAGGCGCCGGTTAATCGGCGGCGGGGAACTGGATGTGCTCACGACACCTAAAGATAGCGTGAGAATAGACCCGTACCGCGCCACGACAATTCGAGGTCGACGTGCAATTGCCGGAGATTAACCGCTATAGCCTGCAGCCGAGCAGGACGGGCTCCGGTTTCAATGTGATACCAAACACAGCATGGACTCCGTCACGGACGGTTCGGGCCAGCGCGATGACGTCCTCGGCGGTGGCGCCGCCGCGGTTGGTCAGGGCGAGCGCGTGCTTGGTCGAAAGCCGGCACGGCGCTTGGTCGTGCGGGTAGCCCTTGCCGAAGCCCGCGCGCTCCACCAGCCAGCCCGCGGCCAGCTTGACGCCGTCCGGCGCCGGGTAGTGCGGAACCGGCCCGTCCACACGCGCGGCCAGCCGTTCGTAGGACTCCGGTAGCACCACCGGGTTGGTGAAGAACGAACCCACGCTCCAGGTGTCGTGGTCGTCCGCGTCGAGCACCATCCCCTTGCGCGCCCGCAGCATCAGCACCGCCGCGCGGACGGCTTCGGGGTCGGCGCGCGCGCCGCCGGTGGCGTTCAACGCGGCCGTCAGCTCGCCGTAGCGCAACGGCGCGCTGCGGCCCGACGGATCCAGCGCGAACTCGACTTCCAGTACCACGGAAGGGCTTTCGCGTGCCGACGGGGCGGCCTGCTTGAACACGCTGGTGCGGTAACCGAAGCCCAGCTCGTCGCCGGGCACCCAGCGCACCTCGCCGCTGCCGCGATCCAGCACCCGGACCCGCGTGATGGTGTCGGACACCTCCGCCCCGTACGCCCCGACGTTCTGCACCGGCGTGGCGCCGGCCGACCCGGGAATACCCGACAGGCACTCCAGCCCGCCCAGGCCGTGCTCGATGGACTTGACCACCACGTCGTCCCATACCGCGCCCGCCTCCGCGCGGACCACGTTGCCGTCGACGGTGATGCCGTCATTGGCCAGACGCACCGCGGTCAGATCGCTCAACGCGTCGGCGATGACCAGGTTGGAGCCGCCAGCAAACACCAGCACCGGCCCGCCCCTGGTGGCTTGGGCTTCCGCGTCCAGCTGCCGCAAGACGGCGACCACCTGCTCGGTGCTGGTGCACGTGATCAGGCGTCGCGCGATCGGCCCGACCCGCAACGTGGTCAACGGTGCCAGCGGCACCGCCTCACCGACACGCGCACCGGCGAAGAGCGAGCCGGCACCCCTCGTTTTCATGGCCCGTAACGGTAGCCTGGCCAGCTATGCCGCGTTCATTCGAGTTGTCGGCCGACTACGAGGAGAGCGTCGAAGAGGTTCATCGGGCTTTCCAGAAGGAGGGGTACTGGCGGGCCAGGCTCGCCGACATTCCCGTCGACGAAGCGAGGCTGGAGTCGATGCGGGTCGGCGGCGAGTCCGGAAACGACGGCAGCGTCGAGGTGGTCACGCTGCAGGTGGTGCGCAGCCACAACCTGCACGCCCTCGTCAAGCAGCTACACCGGGGGGACCTGTGCGTGCGGCGCAAAGAGGCGTGGGGGCCCGTCGACGACGGCATCGCGACCGCCTCCATCGTGGGTTCGATCGTGGACACCCCGGTGGACGTCTCGGGCACGGCGGAGCTGTCGCCGATCGCGGAGTCCGGCGGCGCCCGGCTCGCGTTCCTCGTCAGCGTCCATGTGCGGGTCCCGATTATCGGCGGCAAGGTGGAGAGGCTCATCGGCACCCAGCTGGCCGAGCTGGTGAGCCGCGAACAACGCCTGACCGCGGAGTGGATCGCCAAGAGCGCCTAGGCTGAATCACCCGGCCTAAGCTGGCGCACATGCGAATCGCGTTGGCGCAGATCCTCAGTGGCAGCGATCCTGCCGCGAACCTGGAACTGGTCGCCGAGTACACCCGCCGGGCCGCGGACGCGGGCGCCAGGCTGGTGGTCTTCCCGGAGGGGACCATGTGCCGATTCGGCGTCCCCCTGGCACCGATCGCCGAGCCCATCGACGGGCCCTGGGCAGGCGGCGTGCGCCGGATCGCGACCGAGTCCGGGATCACCGTGATCGCGGGCATGTTCATCCCGGCCGGAAACGGGCGGGTGACGAACACGCTTCTCGTGGCCGGGCCGGGCGCCCCCAACCGGCCGGACGCCCACTACGACAAGATCCACCTCTACGACGCGTTCGGCTACACCGAGTCGCGCACCGTCGCGCCCGGCCACGAGCCGGTGGTGGTCGAGGTCGACGAGGTTCGGGTGGGATTGAGCGTTTGCTACGACATCCGCTTCCCGGCGCTCTACACCGAGCTGGCCCGGCGCGGCGCCCAGCTGATCGTCGCCTGCGCGTCGTGGGGCTCGGGGCCCGGCAAGCTCGAGCAGTGGACGCTGCTGGCGCGGGCCCGCGCGCTGGACTCGATGAGCTACGTCGCCGCCGTCGGTCAGGCCGATCCCGGCGACGGACTAACCAAGTCGGGATCGGGCGCGGGCGCGCCGACGGGGGTGGGCGGCAGCCTGGTGGCCTCGCCGCTGGGCGAGGTGGTTGCCTCCGCCGGCGACTGCCCGCAGCTCCTGGTCGCCGACATCGACGTCGACCGGGTGGCCGCGGCCCGAGACAGCATCGCGGTGCTGCGCAACCGCTCCGACTTTGCTCAGGTAGATAGGGCAGAATCGGTCGGGTGACGAACCCACAAGGACCACCGGACGAGAGCCCGTCGACGTGGGCCCGTCCCGGCAACCAAGGTCCCTTCGGACCGTCCCCTACTGAGCGGCCCACCGAGCACATAGATACCGGCAGCCCGGCCCAGCAGGCGCCACCGCCGGCCGCTCCCGGTCAGCAGCCCGGTCAGACCGAGCGGTTGGCCGTCGCGCATCAGAACCCGCAGCGACCCGGCTACGCCCCTCCGCCCATCCCGCCCGCGGGCCCGACGGAGAAGCTGGCCACCCCCGACGAAGAGCCGGCACCGGTGAAAAGAAAACGACGCTTCCTTCGCGACCCGCTGTCCATCCTTCTGATCTGCATCATTGTGTTCGCGCTCGTCATCGCGGGCCTGATCGGGGCCGAACTGTACGTCCGTCACGTGGCGGACGCCAAGGTCGCCCAGGCGGTGGCGTGCGAGGTGAAGGACCAGGCCACCGCCTCCTTCGGCGTGACGCCGCTGATGCTGTGGCAACATGCCACCAAGCACTACACCAACATCTCGGTCCAGACGGCCGGCAACAATATCCGCGACGCCAAGGGCATGAAGCTCAACCTCAACATCCGGGACGTGCGGCTCCAGTCGTCGGCCAACTCGAAAGGCACCGTCGGCTCACTGGACGCCACCCTCACCTGGACGACGGACGGCATCAAGCAGTCGGTGCAAAACGCGATCCCGGTCCTGGGTCCGTTCGTCACCAACAGCGTGACCACCCACCCAGCCGACGGCACCATCGAGTTGAAGGGCATGTTGGACAACATCACGGCCAAGCCGGTGGTGTCCGGCAACGGTTTGGATCTGCAGATCGTCAGCTTCAACGCGCTGGGCTTCACCATGCCGAAGGAGTCGGTGCAGTCGACGCTGGACGATTTCGTTTCCAACGTGACTAAGAACTACCCGCTGGGCATCCACGCCGACAGCGTGCAGGTCACCGATACCGGTGTGACCAGCCACTTTTCGACGCAGAACGCCAACATCCCCAACGACAAGAACAACAACCCCTGCTTCGCCAACCTGTGAGGCACGCGGGCTCTAGCGATCGCCGCTGAGCCCGTCGAGCACCGCCCGGGTGCCCGACAGGCCCAACCGGGTCGCGCCGGCATCCAGCATGGCGACTGCGTCGGCGGCGGTGCGGATGCCGCCGCTGGCCTTGATGCCCAGGCGCCCACCGACGGTCTCGGCCATCAGGGCGACGGCGTCCACCGACGCCCCGCCCGCGGGATGAAAGCCGGTCGAGGTCTTGACGAAGTCGGCGCCGACGTCTTCGGCGGCGCGACACACATCTGCCAGCGCGCCCCCGCCTGCCTGGGCCAGCAGCACCGCCGACTCCACGATCACCTTGAGCACGGCTCGGGGCGCCGCGGCCCGCACCGCCTCGATATCGGATCGCACAGCACCGATGTCGCCGGCCAGCGCGGCGCCGACGTCGATGACCATGTCGATTTCGCCGGCGCCGGACGCCACGGCCAGCGCGGCCTCGTGGGCCTTGACCGCCGGGAGGTGCTTGCCCGACGGAAAACCCGCCACCGCCGCCACCCGCATGCCGGCGCCGGCGTCCACCGCGACCGGGACCATCGACGGCGAGACGCATACCGCGTAGACGCCCAGGGCGGCGGCCTCCGCGACGAGCGCGGCCACGTCGGCGCGGGTGGCCTCGGGTTTGAGCAGGGTGTGGTCGATCAGAGCCGCCAACTGGGCGCGCGTGGGTGGGCTCGCCACTAAAACCCTTCTTCTGAGCCGCCGGGATTGCAGCCGGTGGCGAACATCTGGGCCTCATCGACCAAGGGGCGCCACGGCTCCAGGTTCCAGCTGGTCTTGCCCGGTTGCACGACTTCGGCGAGCTGCCAGTGGCATATGAACTGTGCGCGCATCCCGGGGGTGTCGGCGTCCGGCGACAGGGCGAGCACCTCCGCCCAGGCCTCGTCGGCCTCGTCCATTGAATCGCCCGTGCCCGGCTGCCTGGCGGCCATCCGCCCGGATGGTGTGGGGAAAACCCGCAGGCTGGATAGGCCCTGCCAGCGTGCCCACAGGGTGTGGTCGACGAAAGGGGGTGACGGGGCGGGCGGGTTGCCCGCGCCCGCGTCAGGATCAGCCCACGCGGGAGATGCCGGAAGCGGCGGGCCCAACAGGGCGACCAACACCGCCGCCGGCGCGGCCAGCAGGGCTTTCATCCCGCTATCGGGACTTACCTTGAATCTCGAGCAGTTTCGGCCGCACGTCGACCAGATACACCCCGGCGGCACAGGCGGCGATCGCCATCCCCAGCACGCCGAACACGAAACTCAGGAGGGATGACAGTGCGACGGCCAAGCCGAGGATCACCAACCACACCGGCTTGGTCAGCTTTTCTGCGGCGGTATAGGCGTCGGGTCGCTGCAGGGCTGCGTGCACGAACGCGTACACCGCCGTCAGCGCGACGGCGATCTGCAGGACGAACATGACGATGGTCACGGCGTGGGTCACGCATCAAGGGTATGCGGGCATCGTCCAAAACGTCGACTCCGAGTTGCCCCTGGGACAACTCGGAGTCGCGCGTCTCGCAGTCACCGAGTTCGCCTCGGTGCCTGGCTACTTCTGGGTGACCTTCTTGGCCGAGGCCTTCTTGGCCGGAGTCTTCTTGGCCGGGGCCTTCTTGGCGGGCGCCTTCTTGGCGGGAGCCTTCTTGGCCGACTCGGCCTTCTTGGGCAGGTCGATGCCGACCAGCTTGGCGGCCCGCTCACCGACCGCGCGGGTCTGCGTCGCGACGGTGCCGAGCGCCTCCTGAGTCAGCTCGACGGCCTGATCCACGTAGCCCTCGGCGCGCGCCGACGCGTCCTCGAAGGGCCGCTGGCTGCGCAGCCGCTCCAGGGCGGTCTCACCGCGGTCGACCAGCTCGTTGTACCGGCTGGTCGCGGCCTCCAGGTAGCCCTCGGCGGCCTTGCGCAGCTCGTCCGAGGTGAACCGCTCCCGGAGCTCGGTGAACTGCTCGGGCAGGTCCTCTTGAAGTTTGGACAGGCGGGCGCGCCGCTCCTCGACCCGGCTGCGGGTCTCCGTGCGGGTGTCTTCGGCACGCTCACGCAGGTTGGCGATGAGGTCGTTGACGGTGGCCAGGGCCAAGTCGGCCGCGCCCAGCGCCGCCAGCAAGGGAGCCCGCAGGTCGTCGATGTTCGGGTTTTCAGCCATGGTGTTTCCTTTCATATTTGTTTCTTATCGGGGTTACTTCGTGTGTGATGTGGATAAAAGGGGCAAGCGTCGGCTCCCCTGAGGGAGGAATAGTCAAGACCCGCGGATTGACATGGCCCGCAACTTGCCGGGAAACCTCCTGATTGATCGGGTCGGCTGATCGAGTTCGCATCGCGGCCAGGCTCCTGGATCTGGTGGGCCTGACGTCAAACCCCTTCCCTTTGGGTAACCAAGCGGCCTGGCATCTATGCGTCACCAAGCCCCAGGTGTCATTGGGGCGACGCGAAAGTCCTCCGCCGGCGGTTGGTCCGCCGACTGCCTTACGGGCTAATCACTCGTCGCTGTCGGATTCGCTGGGACACTCCTCGAAATTTGATTCGTTCTGCTCGGCAAATGACGCGTAGATGTCGAGCAGGATCTGCTTCTGGCGCTCGGTGATCGCCGTGTCGGTGACGATGGCGTCGCGCACCTGACTCTTGTCGCTGGGCTCGAGAATCCCGGCCCGCACGTAGAGCACCTCGGCGGAAATCCGCAGCGCCTTCGCGATCTGGCTCAGGACGTCGGCGGACGGCTTCCGCAACCCGCGCTCCACCTGGCTCAGGTAGGGGTTACTGACACCGGACCGCTCGGCCAGCTGTCGCACCGAGACTTGCGCATTCTCACGCAGGTCGCGGATGAAGCTACCGAGGTCGGAGGCCATATCGGAGGCCGCCGTCGACACCTTGACGGAGAGCTTTTCCTCCGGCGGCATCGCGCACTCCTGGGGTCGGTGGCCTGTCGTTACGGCCCTAGAGTACGGCCAAGTGCTTGCTATTGCAAGCACTTGTTAGCACCCCTAGAAAAATAGTTGCGCGACTGCGTAGATGATCAGCCCCGCCAAGGCCCCCACCACGGTGCCGTTGATCCGAATAAATTGCAGGTCACGACCCACGTGCAGTTCGATGCGCCGGCTGGCCTCCTCGGCGTCCCAGCGCTCGATCGTGTCGGTGATGATCGCGGTGATCTCCACCCCGTATTGGGAGACCAGGTGCTGGGCCGCCCGCACGATCCAGTTGTCGACCTTGTCGCGCAGGTCGGCGTCGTCGCGCAGCGACTCCCCGATCCGGACCACGGTGTCGGCGATGCGCGTGCGTAGCGTGCTCGACGGGTCGTCGACGCCCTCGAGCACCAGCCTCTTCAGCGTCGTCCACGCCGTCGCAGCGGCGTTGGCGATCTCGTCGCGCGCCATCAGCTGTTCCTTGACCGCCTCGGCGCGCGCGATGGTGTCCGGGTCGTTCTGCAGGTCGTCGGCGAACTCGAACAGGAAGCGCGTCGCCGAACGGCGCAATTCGTGGTCGGGGTCGCGGCGCACCTTGTCGGTGAAGTCCATCAACTCGCGGTGGATGCGGTCACCGACCAGATGGTCGATGAACCGCGGCGACCAGCTCGGCGAGTCACGCTCGACCACCCTCTGGATCACCTCGCCGGCGTTCAGCGACCACTGAAACGCCCGGTCGGCCAGCAATTGGATCAGGGCCTCCTGGCGGTTCTCGGCCAACAGGGTCGCCAGCACCCGGCCCACCGGCGGGCCCCACTGCGGCTCGGCGATGCGGCGCACGATCATCCGGTCGATCACCTGCTGGACGTCCTCGTCGCGCAACAGCTCCACCAGCACCCGCAGCACCGTCGCCGTCTCGCTGGCCACCCGCTCGGCGTGCGCGGTCTCCGACAGCCACTTTCCAAGCCGGCCGGGCACCTGGGCGTCGCGCAGCTTGGTTTCCACGACCGGCGGCGACAGGAAGTTCTCTCGCACGAAGGTCCCCAGGCCCTCGCCGAGCTGATCCTTCTTGCGCTTGATGATCGCGGTGTGCGGGATGGGTATGCCAAGCGGGTGCTTGAACAGCGCGGTCACGGCGAACCAGTCGGCCAACGCGCCGACCATGCCGGCCTCCGCGGCCGCGCCGACGTAGCCGACCCAGACGCCCGTAGTGGCGTGGGCCTGCGCCCACCGACAGGCGAGGAACACACCGGTCGCACCGACCAAGAAACTCAGCGCCACCATTTTCATCCGGCGCAGCGCCACGCGCCGCTGGGCATCGGCCTCCGGATCCGCCCCCGCGAAGGACTCCGCCAAGGACGCCCGGGCCTGCCCGGCTTCGGTCGACGGCCTGGTCAACTCCAGCCTCGCCGCGGGCGAGCCCGGTGCTTCGCCTCCAGGTGAGGCTCGGTGTGCCACCACACCATCATGTATCGCCGCGGGCAGTTAGTGTTACCGCCCTGCTTGGGCGGCCTCCACGGGCGCGGCCCATCCGCCATAAGGGCCCGCGCAAGCCGTAGTATCGGGGGCGACTGATGAGTGGGAAGCGGCGACAGTGGCAGAGCAGATCCCGGCTGTGACCGTTAAGACCGATGGTCGCAAGCGGCGCTGGCACCAACATAAGGTGGAGCGACGCAACGAGCTGGTTGACGGCACGATCGTTGCGATCCGGCAGCACGGCCGCTTCCTCAGCATGGACGAGATCGCGGCCCAGATCGGGGTCTCCAAGACTGTGCTCTACCGCTATTTCGTCGACAAGAACGACCTGACCACCGCGGTGCTGATGCGCTTCGCGCAGTCGACGCTGATTCCCAACATGGCGGGCGCGCTGTCGTCCAACCTGGACGGCTTCGACCTGACCCGCGAGATCATCCGGGTGTATGTCGAAACCGTTGCCGACGAACCGGAGCCGTATCGCTTCGTGATGGCCAACAGCTCGCCGACGAAGAGCAAGGTGATCGCCGACTCCGAGCGAATCATCGCCCGGATGCTCTCGATGATGCTGCGCCGCCGCATGCAGGAGGCGGGGATGGACACCGGCGGGGTGGAACCGTGGGCCTACATGATCGTCGGCGGCGTGCAGCTCGCGACCCACTCGTGGATCTCCGACCCGCGGATGAGCGTCGAGGAGCTGATCGACTACTTGACCATGCTGAGCTGGAGCGCGATCTGCGGGATCGTCGAGGCGGGCGGGTCGCTGGAAAAGTTCCGGGAGCAGCCGCATCCGTCGCCGATCGTGCCGCCACGAGCGCCATGAAGCCGCCGCCCGATGCCTGACGTGAGCGTGGGCTCGCGCCTGAGGTCGTGGGCCTACGCGCTTCGCACCACCAATCCGCCGCCGGACGGGCCGGTCGACACCGTCACGCGATGGCTCGTCGTCACCCGGGCCGCCGTGCTGCCGATGACGCTGGTCTCCGGCCTGGTGGCGGCGCTGCTGGCGGTCGGCAAACCCGGGCTGGACTGGCGCTGGCTGGTCCTTGCCGTGCTGGGCATCACGCTGGCGCACACCGCCAACAACCTGATGAACGACCTCTACGACACCCGGGTCGGCACCGATAGCGCCACCTACCCGCGCGCGCTGTACGCCCCGCACCCGGTGCTCTCGGGCCTGATCAGCCGCCGGACGCTCGGGCTGGCAATCCTGGTGGTCAACGTCGCCGATCTGGCCATCCTGGTCACGCTGGCGCGGGCGCGCGGGTGGCCCGTGGTGGCGTTCGCGCTCGGGGGGTTCGCCCTCAGCGTTGCCTACACGGCGCCGCCGCTGCGGCTGAAGAAGCGCGGCCTCGGTGAACCGGACGTCTTCGTCGTATGGGGTCCGCTGATGGTGTGCGGTACGTACTACTCCGCGGTGGGCGCGGTCGGTTGGGACGTCGTCGTGGCATCGCTGCCCTACGGATTGCTGTGCACGACCGTCCTGATGGGCAAGCACATCGACAAGATTCCCTACGACGAGCCGCTCGGCATCCGCACGCTGCCGGTTGTTCTCGGAGAGGCGCGCGCCCGGGCCGTCACGCTGGGCATGATGGTCGGCTTCTATGCGCTGGTGGCGGTTGCCGTCGCGGTGGGGGCGATGCCGTGGCCCGCGCTGGTCGTCGCGTTGGCGCTGCCACGGCTGGCGAAGGTGTGGCCGTATTTCCGCCGCCCGAGGCCCGACGAGCCGCCGCCGAAGTTTCCGGTGTGGCCGCTGTGGTACGCGGCGCTGGCCTGGGTGCACGTGCGCCAGGCGGGCGCGCTGCTGGTCGTGGGGCTTGCGGCCGGCGCCGTGCTGCGCGCGTTGTGACCCACGTGTGACGGAAAGCCGACTTCGGCAAGGCGACGTGGACAGCCTTAACGGCTAGCATGCAGGGGATGCATCGGGGGTGAACCGGGGCGCCTGGGCAGCCAGGACACCCGGAACGCCGAGATACAGAAAGGCTCTACTCCACATGTCCGTGCAGCTCACGCCGCATTTCGGGAATGTGCAAGCGCACTACGATCTCTCCGACGACTTCTTCCGGCTGTTCCTCGACCCCACCCAGACGTACAGCTGCGCCTACTTCGAGCGCGACGACATGACGCTCGAAGAGGCGCAGATCGCCAAGATCGACCTGTCGCTGGGGAAGCTCAAGCTCGAGCCGGGTATGACGCTGCTGGACATCGGCTGCGGCTGGGGCGCCACCTTGAGGCGCGCCCTCGAGAAGTACGACGTCAACGTCGTGGGCCTGACGCTGTCGCAGAACCAGGCCGACCACGTCCAGAAGATGTTCGACCGAATGGACACGAACCGCTCGACGCGGGTCTTGCTGGAGGGCTGGGAGAAGTTCGACGAGCCGGTCGACCGCATCGTCTCCATCGGCGCCTTCGAGCACTTCGGCCGCCAACGCTGGGGCCACTTCTTCACGATGGCCCACCGGGTGCTGCCGGCCGAGGGCATCATGCTGCTGCATACCATCTCGCGCCCCACCTTCAAGGACGCCAGGGCGCAGGGCACTCCGTTGACCCACGAGATCGTTCACTTCACCCAGTTCATCCTGGCCGAGATCTTCCCGGGCGGTTGGCTGCCGACGATCCCGTCGGTCGAAGAGCACGCGACCGGGGCCGGTTTCAAGGTCACCCGGATCCAGTCGTTGCAGCTGCACTACGCGAGGACCCTGGAAATATGGGCCGCGGCGCTCGAGGCCAACAAGGACAAGGCCATCGCCATCCAGTCGGAGAAGGTCTACGAGCGGTACATGAAGTATCTGACCGGCTGCGCCAAGCTGTTCCGCCAGGGCTACACCGACGTCAACCAGTTCACATGTGAGAAGTAGGGCCGGCGGGCATGGCCCGCCGGCCACCCGTCACTTCACGAGCGTGAATTGCCCGACGTTGCTGATGCCTTTGCGGAAGAAGTCCTCGCACCCCGTCAAATAGTGCATGTATCGGTCATAGACCTCTTGCGACTGGATGGCGATCGCCTTTTCTTTATTGGCCTCTAGATTGGCCGCCGAGATATTCAGCGTCCGCTCGTAATGCTTGCGCAGCAATTGCACCTTTTCGACGTCGAATCCGGTCGCCTGCGCCAGCTGGAGAATATCTTCCTGCGCCGGCAACTGACCGCCCGGAAATATTTCCGTATAGATGAATCGCGTGAATCGCACGTCGCTCATCGTCAGCGTGATGCCGCGCTCATGCATCTGCTTCTGCGAATACGCCAGAATCGTGTGCAGCAACATTCGGCCGTCGTCGGGAAGGATGTCGTAGGCGCGGTCGAAAAACGCGGGCCAACGTTCGGATTTGAACGCTTCAAACGCGCCGATGCTGACGATCCGGTCGACCTTGTCGTCGAACTCTTCCCAGCCCTGTAACCGCACCTCGATGTTGCGTGGGGTCGGGATGCCCGCGAGTCGCGTTTTGCTGTACTCAAACTGGTTGCGGCTGAGAGTAATTCCGATGACGTTGACGTCGAACTTCTCGATCGCCCGCTGCAGCGCTCCGCCCCAACCGCAACCGATGTCGAGCAACGTCATCCCCGGCTCGAGGTTCAGCTTTCCCAGCGCCAAGTCGAACTTTGCGTTCTGCGCTTCCTCGAGGGTCGTATCATCACGCTCGAAGTAAGCGCAGGTGTAGCCCATCGTGTGGTCTAGGAATAATGCGAAAAACTCGTCCGAGATGTCGTAGATAGATTGCGACTCTTCGTAATACGGCTGCAGTTGAGCCATGCGGTTCCGATACCTCCCGTTGGTTGTCGCGAGAATGGTACCCGATCCACCCAACAGTGTTGCATCGGCTCAATCGATTGACCGAGTCAGTACGTGTAGAAACCGTGCCCGGATTTCTTGCCCAGCCGACCGGCCTCCACCATCCGCAACAATAGCGGCGGTGGACCGTACTGGGGCTCCTTGAATTCCTCGAACATTTTATCCGCGCTGAGTTTTAGGGTGTCCAGGCCAACCAGGTCGGTTAGCCGCAGGGGGCCCATCTGGTGCGATAGCCCCGCATCGACAGCCTTGTCGTCGTCCTCGACGCTGGCTAATCCGGCCTCCACCATCCGGATCGCCGACAGCAGATAGG
>NZ_JAOPWB010000301.1 GCF_025965855.1 Mycobacterium sp.
AGCGTCGGGAACCGGTCGAAGACGCCGTCGAAGATCAGGCTCATGACCTGGTTGGCGGCGAGCAGCGCGTAGGTCACCATGAAATCGTGGTTGTAGCTGGGCAGACCGACCGGCGGCGTCGGCAGCATCTCGTAGTTGCTGCGCGACAGGTGACAGCTCACCGTGATGTCGTGCTTGGTGGCGGCCTCCCAGATCGGGTTGTACTTCGGGTGGCCCCATGACGGCCGCGGCTCGGCTTTGATCAGGATCTGCGCCATGTATGGATGGCCGGCCCACGTCTCGATCTCTCGGGCTGCGCCCTCGGGATCCTCGACCGCGGCGCAGATCGAACCGCGCCAGCGCTCATGCCAGTTGTTGTGGCTGTCGAGCCAGTGGTTCGCCTGCCAGTGATTGAGGGCGGTCGAGAACGCCTGGTGAGCCTCGGCCAGGCGCGGTGTGCGCCCACCGGGTTCCAGGATCGCGATGTCCGAACCCGCTTGCATGATCAGCTGCCGGAATGCCATGTCCGGGTCGCTGCCGGGGAACTCACCGTCGGGGGGGAAGGTGTCGGTGCGCATCGCGAAGCTGTGTGCGTAGTCGGGAGCGTCGTAATAGATCAGCTCGCCGACCCGGTGGTCGAGGAAGAACTTGCTGCGCCAGGGCTCGGGAATGTACTGGGTGATCTCGCCCCGTTTGGGCACCGGGTGGACATCCGAGTCGACGCACCGGACGGCTATGCGTTCGGCGGCGGGAACACGTTCCTGCATATGAGTCAGCGTCATCTCTGTCTCCTCAGTCTCCCTTGTCCTAATTCTGCGACTAGCCGGCTGCCAGGTCGACCGAAACGTCGATCCCGTACAGGTTGGCCGCGTTGCGCCAGCACAATTTCTCGCGCTGTTCGGCGGACAGCGCTTTGGGCACCTTCGTGATGTCACCGCATTGCCAGTGCGGATAGCTGGAGCCGAACATCACCATGTCTTCCTTGCCGGTGAAGCCGAACCACGCGCCGGCGAACTCGGTATCGCCCGGACCGTCGAGGCTGCCCTGCACGAAGTACACGTGCCCGGGGATGTAGTCGCTGGGGATTCGCGGTGCCCACGGCGTCTGTTCCAGGTGTGGCCGGCCGAACGTGTCCATCCGCCAGATGAATGGCGTGAGAAAGTCCGCGGCGCCGTCGGCCCAGACGAACTTCAGGCTCGAGAAGCGCTCGAACACGCCCTCGGCGATCATGTTCATCAGGTGATACAGGTAGTTCAGCGCCATGAAGCTGACGTATTGCTCGTAGGTCAGGGTGTGCCCGGACGGCGTCGGAGGAAAGCCGATGCCCTCGCCCGTTTCGATGTGCACGGCGACCGGAAGGCCCGCGTCCGCGGCGGCCTCCCACAGCGGCCAGAACTGGGGTTTGCCGTACAGCTCGCGGGATTGCAGCGGGACGCCGATCTGGACCACGCGCGGGTGGGCACGCCATTTCTCGATTTCGCGCAGCGCGCCGGCGATGTCGTCGGGGTTGACCCGGATGGTGCCGCGGAAACGCTCGCCGAACTCGGCGGACTCCAGCCAGCGCGACACCATCATTTCGTTGTGGGCGGCATGCAACGCGGTGCCCAGGTGGCGGTCGGGCATGATGCCGCGTCCCATCGGATGCAGGATCGCCACGTCCACGCCGCGCTTCGAAAAGAGTTCGTTGGCAACGAATTCCGGATCCGAACCCGGATACTGGCGGTCCGGCCCCTCGGTATTCGGCGCGTATTCGCCGCCCGGCGCGCCGTACCAGTCCATCTCGTAGTCGGGGAAACCGCGGCTCTTGAAGGGCTCGCGCAAGACGGAGCGCAGCTCCTTGTTGGACGGAAAGAAGATGTGCACGCTCGCGTCGATCATCGGCGTACGTGAACCGTCAGCCTGTTCGATCACGAAAGCCACCCCTCGGCTCGGCAAGCCAGAGTGAGCCCTGTGAGGGCATCTGATAGATAATCTAACATTCTCGTCGGTCGCCAATCAACGGTGTTTCGGTAAGCGTTTCGGTTAATCATCGGCCCTGGTAGCCATCGATATTGCCGCCACTCTGGTAAGTAGCGTTCTTGAAAAGGATAATAGCATTCTCCATCTTGGCGACGGACGCTGACCGTGTCCAAGCAGAAGGCCGAACCGGACCCCAGCGGACGTCGGTCTGACCACCTCGCCGGTACGATTCGTCGCGTGATCGCCGGATCGGGACGCACCTCGTGCATGCCCGTGTGTGCCAGATGCCGAGTCCGATCCCGGGTGAGTAACACGACCGCCGACTCAGCCGTTGCCAACGCCCGCAACGCCGCGCAATGAGGAACACGCGCGGACCGATGCCCAGACGTCGTCGCTATTTGTCTCACTCGATGGCCCCCGCGTCGTGAGGGCCGTGCACGCGTCCATGGTCCGCTGGGTCGGCCTCTTGTTCGTGGTCGGCGCGGCGCTGTTCGTGCTCGGTGTCCTGCTCTCGCTGCTACCCGCATTGCCGCCGCTGCTCTCGGCGGTGACCTACGCGGTTGGGGCGGTGTTCTTCACGACCGCCGCAACCCTTCAGTTAGTCCTCGCTCGACGAGAGCTGCCCGAGGCCGAGCGGCGCTCACTCCCTTTGCGCGCTCGCACGACCGACTGGCTGGCCGCGGCCATCCAGTTGATAGGGACGGTGCTGTTCAACGTCAACACGATGGACGCCGCGGTAACCATCGGTGCGCGCCCGGAGCTCATCGACGTCGAGGTGTGGGTGCCTGACATCGTCGGCTCCGTCGCGTTCCTGGTCTCCTCGGCCATCGCGATCGTTCCCGAGGTCCGGGCCCGGCGCCATTCCCACGTTGCAAACGCCTCGCAGCGCATCGCTTTCCTCAACTTCGCTGGATCCGTCCTGTTTCTCGCCTCGGCCGCGGGCGCACTGGTGCTGCGCTCGGGAGCCGACGTCAGTCTCCTGTGGGCCAACATCGGTACATTGTTCGGCGCCTTGTGCTTCCTGGTGGCCGCGTGGCTTTTCGGTTGGCCCCCTCCGCGGCCGCACCGCGCGCGGCGCCAGCTCAATTGCGAGGCACCTCCATCGTGAGTCGCGCCAAAAGCACAGAGCACGAACGTGATTCACGACCGATAATGAGTTACTAGCCTGGCGGCGGCGGGTCCGCCTGGTCCACCGTGACGCCGGCGGCCCTCTCGAACGGTTTGATCACCGTCGTGAAATCGGAATCCGGGCCTTCATCGCGGGCGGCGGCCTCCCTGGATGAGGCGACTTGCCATGGGACTGCCCATGTTCGCCAGCCCGATGACCATCGCGAACTCCTAGTCCTGGTCCACTTCGGCGAACGCCTCACGCGCGATGCGAAAGCTGTCGACCGCGGCCGGTACACCGGCGTAGATGGCGACCTGGAGGACTATTTCGCGAATTTCATCGCGCGTGACGCCGTTGGTCAGGGCCGCCTTGATGTGCGTCCGTAATTCGTTGGGGCGGTTCAGGACCGAGATCATGGCCAGGTTGAGCATGCTGCGAGTCTTGAGGGCCAGACCGTCGCGTCCCCAGACCGCGCCCCAGCAATACTCGGTGATGAGATCTTGCAGCGGCTTGGTGAAGTCATCCGCACCGGCTAATGCTTGGCTGACATACGCGTCACCCAGTACTGCCGAGCGAATCTCGAGTCCTCGTTGGTATGTGTCGTGATCCAATGGTTTTCCTCCTTTGGTGACCTGCGGCGCTGGGTTCGTTGCGAGGACGAATCGTACGCGTGCGCCGGTGCGTCACCGGCGCACGACGACGGTCTGGGTGGCGGTGAACATATCGAGCGCCCGGTTCCCCTCTCGCGGCCAAACCCCGGACTTCTTGCAGCCTCCGCACGGCAGCTCCACGCCGCCGCCGGCACCGTACGTGTTGACATAGACCTGGCCGGCACGGGTCTCGGCCGCGAGTCGGTGTGCGCGGGCAGGTCGGTGGTCCACACCGCGCCCAGTAGCCCATACTGTGTGCGGTTGGCCGGCCGCGCCGCTGGCCGATTGCGGCATCCGCCGCAGCGCCGAAGAAGGAGCGCCACTTGCAGCACGCCGTCAATCTGTTCCTTCGGGGCATCCTGCCCCGCGACTGAACCGCCACACAGACACCACCCGCAATGGCATTGCCCAGCCTCGTCCTGGTACACGGCGGCGCGCATGCCGCCGACTGCTGGGATCTCACCGTCGCCGAGTTGGCCAGCCAGGCACCCGAATTGCAAGTCCTCGCGGTCGACCTGCCCGGCCGGGCGGGCAGGCCGGCGGATCTGGCAACGGTCACGATCGCCGACTGGGTGGAGTCCGCGGTCGCCGACGTCGAGGACGCCGGGCTCGACGACGTTGTGGTCGTTGGGCATTCGATGGCCGGGCTGACCGTGCCGGGCATCGTCGCCAAGCTCGGGGCCGCGCGGGTGCGCGAGATGATTCTGCTGGCGGCGTTCGTCCCGCCGCAGGGAATGTCCGTAGTGGACACGCTGCGCGGACCCCTGGCTCCCCTGGCGAGATCGGCCGGCAGGGTCGAAAGAAGGTCGTTCCCAATGCCTGTCGCTCTGGCGCGATTCGCTTTCTGCAACGGCATGACGCGTGACCAGCGCAGGTTGACGTTATCCCGGCTGTGCATGGAGTCGCCAAACGTGATATTCGAATCTGCCGATCGCAGCGACCTGCCCGATGAGGTGCAGCGCACCTGGATCATGACGCTGCGCGATCGGGCCCTGTCGGTTCGGCAGCAGCTCACGGCAATCGAATCCCTCGGTGGCGTCGA
This sequence comes from Mycobacterium sp., assembly GCF_025965855.1. Lineage (GTDB taxonomy): Bacteria > Actinomycetota > Actinomycetes > Mycobacteriales > Mycobacteriaceae > Mycobacterium. Next base: position 4,739 of record NZ_JAOPWB010000301.1, read on the forward strand.
CACGATGGTCTGCGTCGACGGCTGCCACGACGTGATGTTCAGCGAACCCAAAGTGGTGGCCGCAATTCTGGCCGATCGCTGCCGGTTGCAGGCTGACAGCTAAGCCGTCGCCCGCTTTCCGAGTTCGTCAACCTCGACCTGGTGGGACGAACCGGCCGACCGGCTGCTGGCCACCAGCTAACCAGGGCGAACGCGCTTGTCGCACGCGGGCACACCCCAATAGCCGGTTCGGAGATTATTACTTCCGCGATAGAGAATGCTATTCTCGCGGTGGCGGTGACGACAGGAGGCGGCCCGGATGCTGTTGGAGTTCGATGCTGATCAGCGGCTGTGGCAGAAGACCGTTCGCGACGCCGTCGCCAAGCAGTGCCCGCCGTCGCTGGTGCGCAGCGTGGCCGAGGACGGCGTCGACCCGAGCCCGCTGTGGAAGTCCTATGTGGACCAGGGCTGGACGGAGCTGAACGACTCGGCCAGCGCCGTGGAGCTGGCCATCGCGCTCGAGGAGTTGGGGCGCGCGACTGATCCCACCCCCTTCCTGGCGACGATGAGCCAATTCGCGCCGCTGGCCGCGGATCGGTTCGACCCGCACGAGGCCGGAACGGCCGTGCACAGCGGGGTATCGGCGCACCGAGATGCCGACGGGTGGGTGCTGGACGGCACGGCACGCCACGTCCTCGACGGCGATCGTGTCGACCGGTTGGCCGTGGTAACCGACGCCGGCGTGTTCGTCGTCGCGGCCAACCAGGTGTCGGCCCGTCGCTCGGCGGTCTTCGACCCCGTCCTTCACATCGCCGACCTGTCGTTCGGCGAAGTCCGGGTGCCCGACAGCGCCCGGCTCACCGTCGACGCGGAGCGTGCGCAGCACGTTGCGTTGACGGGCATGGCGATCACGATGGTCGGGGCGTGCCAACGCATCCTCGACCTGGTCCTCGACCACGTCCGCAGCCGTCAGCAATTCGGTGTGCCGATCGGTTCGTTCCAGGCCGTCCAGCACAAGGCCGCCGACATGCATATCGCGGTGGAACGCGCCCGCGCGCTGGCCTACTTCGCCGCGTTGACGATCGCGGCCGACGATCCCCGGCGCCGGCTGGCGGCCGCGATGGCCAAGGCATCGGCGGGGGAGTGCCAGTCGCTCGTATTCCGCCACGGCCTACAGCTTTTCGGTGCCATGGGCTTCACCTGGGAGAACGACCTGCAGTTCGCGCTCAAGCGGGCCAAGGCGGGTGAGCTCATGCTCGGAGGCGCCGCGCAACACCGCGCGCGAATCGCAGAGGAATATCGTGCAGCTGACTTTTGACCCCGACGTCGAGGCGTTCCGGGCGGAGTTCGCCGCGTTCCTTGACGAAAACCTGCCTGACGCAAGCGAAACGCTGGAGCGCCCACGGTCGGTGTCGCATATGCCGCGGTGGGCGCGTCGTTGGCAGCGGCTGCTTTTCGAGAACGGCTGGCTGCTGCCGGGTCAGCCCCCGGAATACGGTGGGCGCAACGCGACGGTCATTCAGCAGTTCGTCTACCTTGAGGAACTAAGCCGCCGCCGGATCTACCACAGCTTCAACCCGCAGGGCGTGAATATCGTTGGGGCTTCGCTGTTGTCGTTCGGCAGCGACGAACAGAAGCAGCGCTGGGCGGTGCCGATCCTGCGAGCCGATATCACCGCTTCACTCGGGATGAGCGAACCCAGCGCGGGCTCCGACCTGGCGTCGTTACGCACTCGCGCGGTGCTCGACGGTGATCACTTCGTGGTCAATGGGCAGAAGGTTTGGACTTCGGGCGCCCACGATGCCGACGTCTTGCTGACATTCGTGCGCACCAATCCAGATGCGCCGAAGCACAAGGGAATCAGTGCGCTAATCATCCCCACCGACACCCCGGGCCTGGTGCGCCGGCCGTTCCCGTCGATCTGCGGTGCCGATGATCTGGATTTCAACGAGGTGTTCTTCACCGATGTGCGGGTACCGGCGGAGAACCTGCTCGGTGAGCTCGACCAGGGGTGGCGGGTGGCCAACGGGTCGCTGGGGCACGAACGCACGATGATGTGGTTGGGTTTCGCCGATCGACTAGACAACGTGATCGACGACTTCCACCCCAGCACCGAAGTCGAGCGCGACCAGTACGCCAGCACGATCATGGACAAGCAAGCGCTGCGCTTGTTGGGTTCGGTTGCCTTGGCGCGTGCCTCGCGCGGCGAAGACGACGTGGCCGCGATCTCGGTGCTCAAGCTGCTCGGGTCCGAGGCCGAGCTGCGTGGCATGGAGCTTGCGTTGACGTCCGCGGGATCCGACGGGCTGATCCACCCGGGGCAGACCGGCCCCTACGCGCCGATGAACCTGGACCACTATTTCGCCAGCTGGTTCGAGCGTTACGCCCGAAGCTTTTCCGGCACCATCGCCGGCGGCACCTCGGAGATTCAGCGCAACATCATCGCTCAGCGAGTGCTCGGCCTGCCCCGCGGCTAGCGCTGGTCGTGACCCACCACCTCCGTGCGGTTCGTGTGCGCGGCATCGGTCCCCGCGCGGTCGGAGCCCGCGGGCGCAGACGGCACGCCGGGCAATGGAATCCGGGCCAGGTCCGGAGTGCGCAGCTGGCCGGCCAGCCATGGCAACGCGGTGGCGAAAGCTGTGCCGGCGGTGGGCCAGTCGTGCTTTCCGGGCTGGGCGACCACCGCGCAGTCGATGCCGTTTGCCCGGCCCAGCGCGCACAGGGATGCGGCGGCCGCGGCCTGGTTACCCGGGTCGGCGCCGGCGCCGCGGCCGGCGAGAGCCATCGCGGCGGTATCGACAACCGTGATATCGCGATGCGGCATCGGGGAACTACCCGGCGAGATCGCGAACCAACCGGACACTCCGGTGTAGCGGCGATGGCGGCTGATCACCGTCGTCGGGTCAAATGCCGCCCACGCGTCGGCATTGCCGCCGAACAAGCCGGCGATGGTTTGTGCCTTGGTTCCCGTGTTAGGGGTCAAGTCGCCTTCGATGTCGACGAACGTGCTGAACAGCGTGGGATGCATGACGGTCAGATCCACCGCGCAGGTCCCTCCCATCGAGAAGCCCACGATGCCCCAGTGCGACGGGTCAGGGTTAACCCCAAAATTCGAGATCACATAGGGCACTACGTCTTTGGTCAGGTGGTCAGCCGCATTGCCACGGCTTCCGTTGACGCATTCGGTGTCATTGTCGAAGGCCCCGCCCGGGTCCACGAACACCAGCACCGGCGCGCTGCCGCCATGCGCGGCCGCGAAGGCGTCGATAGTGTCCACTGCGTTGCCGGCGCGCACCCAGTCGGCCGGTGTATTGATCATGCCGCCGATCATCATCACCGTCGGCAACTGTGGCGGCGGAGAACTCGCGAACCATGCCGACGGCAGGTAAACGAGTTCCTCGCGGTGCTTGAAATGCGATGCGTCGGAGGGGATCAGCACCGGCACCAGGCGGCCACGGGACGGCCTGGCGCCCTTCGCCGCCATCGCGGTAACGGTGGCCTTGTCGGTCTGGTCAGGCAGCGGAGCGGAGGTGAGCTGATCCCATGCGCTCTGCACCGTCTGCACGTACCCGACCCACTGGTTGAGCACCAGCAGCGAGCAGAGCAGACACAGCGGCAGGCACAGGATCGATACTCCGCGCCGCCACCAGCGCGCACCGCGCCAGCCCAGGATCAAGACAGCCGCGGCCGTTCCGGCCAACGCGATCCACACATAAAGTGTTCGCGGCGCCGGTTGGCTGGGCAGTCCGGCGGCGGCGATGTACCAGTGTGCCCCGCCCGCCGCCACGCCTCCCATGAGGGCAGCCAGGGGCAGCCATAACAGGCGCCAGCGGTGCGATCGCCATCCGACGGCCAGGCCGAGCGCGATCGCGGTGACGGCCTCGACCGTCATCGGCACCCAGCCGTTCATCAACGAGATGTGGTTACTCAGCAGCTGCATCGTGATTCCTCCTCCCAGCGGCTAGCGAGCCGTACGTGTGAGAAAAGGATTCAATGCCGGCCTCTACGAAGCCTCTACGAATTCTTGGAGCCTCGGCGCGTGGAAAGCGCCACGCTCCTAGACCGGGTCGAACTTGGTGATCAGCCAGCTGCCGTTGACGCGGGTCATGCTCACCAGCACGGTGCTGGCCGCCAGCGTGGGATCGGGCCGGTCCTTGCTTGTCGTGCTCTGGTCGACGTACACCAGAACCAAGGCGGAATCCGGATGCAACTCCTGCACCCCCGCCCCCATGATGTGCGCGGTGGTCTTGAGCGACTTCTGTTTGGCCGCTGGAGCCACGATCTGGTCGGTGAACTGGGTGTAGTACGACAGGAAGTCCCCCGACAGGTGCGACTTGGCGGTGGCGAAGTCCTTGTCGAGGGACTCGGGTGAGTAGGACAGCAACGCAACCGTTCCGTCGGTCGCCGCATTGACCACCGCCCGGGCGACGCTGGGGTCGGTGCGTTGCTTTGGCTGGTACCGCTCGAAGTACATCCACGCCGCCACCCCGCCGGATATCAGTAGCAGCACGACCAGGATCACGGGAACGACTGCCACGTGGCGCGGGATGCGGGGCAGGCCACGTCGCTGGCGCACGGTCCGCTTGGGTGACTCCTCAACCGCCGCGTCAGCTGCGTCTGCGTCCTTGGCTTGTTCGTCGGTCTCGGTGGTTTGAAGGTCGCGATCGGTCACGCTACGAAGTCCACTTTCGACATCTTGTACTGTCCGCCGTCTTTGGTCACGGTTACCCGGAGCCGAAACACGCGCGGTTCGTCCTTGGCGCCTGCGGCATTGGTGATCTTGGACGTCGCCGAGACCAGTACCGATGCGGAATTCCCGTCCATGGACTCGAGCGCCGCCGCGTTGACCGCCCCCTGGGTAGTCACTTTGGACTGCTCGACCACCGACGCGAAATCCTTTGCCCGCTGCTGGAAGTCGTCCCTGAACTGACCGGTGGAGCTGTCGATCACTCGCTGGACGTCTTCCTTGGCTCGGTTGAAGTCGAGGGAGGTCATGTTGATGACACCCTGCCTGGCCCCGGCCACGAAGTTGGCGGCGCGCTCCTCTCGATCGGTGGCTTCATGGTATTGCCACGCCATGTATCCGGTGACGCCGACAAAGACGCCGATGAGGACGATGGCCGCCACTTTGAGAGTTGCCGACAATGACGGGAACCGTAGTCGCCTTCTCGCCCGCCTGGATTCCGGTGCTGCGGCTGCGACGGTCTCCTCAGGGGTGTTCTCATCGGTCTCCGTACCGGAATATTCGACGGTATCGTCGGCGTCCGTGTTGTCCGCGTCCGAAGGTGACTTTTCGGTCTCGTCGGTCTCGGCAGCCTCGGCCTCGGCCTCGGCCAGCGCTTGACGCCGGAGCATGGCGGCGCGGGCCCGGGCACGCGCCGCGGCGGCCAGTGCCTCGGCTTCGGCGGCTTCTGCCTCCGCCTCTTCGAGCAACGCCTTCGTGTCGGCTTTTGATGTGGCCGAGTCTTCCGGCGGTCGTTTCGCCTCAGCCACCCCGCGTACCACCCGTCACCATCGTCATCGACCGAACTCCGATATCTCGTACTGTACTGACCAATCCTGATAGCGGAGTGGCCGGCGAATTGGTGCGCGAACGATTGGTTCCTACGGGCAACGGTGGTCGCGGCTACCATCGCACGAGCGAGAAGGGGTACGTGTTGGAGCCCCCGGGTGCGCCGCCGCATCCCGTGTCGAAGGTGGAGACCACCTCACCGCTCAGTGAGACCGCATCCCACGAATAGACATCATGTGAGGGAAAGAACTGGACCACGCAGCGCACACCGTCGGGAACGTCGACGGTCATGGTGTACCGGCCGTTGGACAGGTGAGCGTCTGCTTTGTAGGGCGCCGCTTGCCCGTTGGGTTGCGGAACCGCTTGGACGGTTAGGCATTCCGGCCCTTCATCATATCTGCACGCTCGAATCGCCCAAATCCAGCTGTGGCCAGGATCCCGGTTTGTGTCCAACCTGTAGTTGCCAATCAGCATGTCCGCGCGGGCGGTCGGCGTGAGGGTCAGCGCGGCCGTGGCAAGCGCAAGGCTCACAGTGAAAGTCTTCACCGATGCGTCTCCCATCTCTGCCAAGCGCTTGGCCCAAATATAAGGCGCGGTCACGCTGAACATGCCTACTCGGAAAAATTGCGGCGGTCAACGGCTCCTTTCAGGTGCGTAGCGTGACGCTGAGCTGCGAGCGGCTCAGTCGATGACCGCGGCTTCCTTGCGTTCGGTGATCGGCCTGGCCAGCTCTTGCTCGTCGCAGACGCGTTGCAGTTTCTCCAGCGTCTCGTCCAGGCCAACTCCGACCTTGCGGCCCGGCGTGAAGGTGGCCGGCAACTTCCGCATGCCCTGGATGACGCCGATGGTCTCGTAGTGGACCGTTCCTTCGCGGTCGCACGCGTAGTCGGGCATCCGGTCGAGGACCGCGGTCAGCATGGACTTGAACACCGTGCGCGCCACATTCGATCCGGCGCATCGGTGAAGGCCGAGTCCAAAGCTGAAGTGCCGGTTCCCTTTACGATCGAGAAGGATCTCGTCCGGGTCGTGGAACACCGCGGGGTCACGGTTGGCCATGGCCCACGAAATCCAGAGCCGCTCGCCCTCTTTGAAGTTGTTACCGTCGAGCTCGACATCATCGGAGAAGGTCCGGCCATCACCGGGTGCCGGGGTGAAGTAGCGCAGGAACTCTTCGGTCGCGGGATCAAGCAGCGTCTCGCGCTGCTTGCTGAGCAGCTCGCGCTGATCTGGATTCTGCGAAAGCCATTCCAGCGAATGGGCGGTCAGCGCCGTGGTGGTGTCGAAGCCGCCACCGATGATCAATCCGAGATTGCCGATGATTTCCAGGTCGGGCGCGGGCTCACCGTCGATCCGCATTTCGAGCAGGGCAGTGACCAGGCCGGGCCGCGGATTGTCGCGAATCTCGATCATGTTGTTGATCAGGTCGATCCCCATCTGCCGGTGCATCTCGGTGACCCGTTGGATGTCCGGGGAATGCTCCGGGGTGTACACCGCGGCATGGGTTGGCTCGCTGTACATCTGCCAGTTCTTCAGCGGGATACCCATCATCGCCAGTGTCAGCACGGCCGGCACGATGTTTGCCAGGTCGTCGACGAAGTCGATGCGGCCTTCCTCGATCCTCTCGTCGAGGCAGGCGCGCGTCACGTCGTGGATGAACGGCTCCCAGCGCTTGACGGCGGCCGGCGACAGGTAGGGGTTGAGCACGGAGCGGTAGGTTTTGTGTTCGGGGTTGTCCATCTCCAGGATGCCGCCCCGGATACCGTTGATGCGGCTGGCCGTCGGGATCGAAATGCCTTTGTAGCCACGGCGCACGTCATTCACGTCGTGATCGTTGGAGACCGCCGGGCCGCGGGCGAGTTCGAAGACCTCGTGGCTGCCGGCCGCCACCCAGTGTCCGCCGTAGGTGTCGCTCCAGGCCATCGGGCACTGGGCGTGCATCTCCTCGGTGATGTCCTTGAACTGCGAGCGGTACTCCGCGGAGTGCCGATCGAAGTGATACCAGTTCGGCTTGCGGTCGCTGTCGCTGACGACGTCGTCGACACTCAAGGCACTGTCTCCCTTTATGTTTCATCCGTGATGATGATGGCCTGCTCCGGACAGGAGTGGGCGGCCTCGCGGACCTGGTCCTCCTTGTCGGCCGGCACCAGCTCGTCGATCGCCGACGAGCTGCCGTCGATGTCGCTGAGCTGGAAAGAATCCGGAGCGATCATCGAGCACAGGGTGTGGCCCTGGCAGCGTTCTGAATCAACCCAGACCTTCACGGTGTCTCCTTGCGAGCTTCTGTGTGGCTCAACTGCGGTGGTCGTACCACTTGAGGTAGCCGCCGGCATCGACGCGCAACTGCACGCCGGTGACGTACCTGGCCTCGTCGGAGGCCAACCACAGGACGGCGTTGCTGATGTCCTCGGGTTCGATGTAGGGGATTCTCATCGCCTGCTGCACGCCGAAAACGGGCTCGGCGTCGGCTCGTGTCGGGTGTTCGAGGTCCGGCCGGAAGGAGCGGTACATCGGCTCGCTCTGCAGCATCGGGGTGTTGGTGTTCGTCGGGTGAATCACGTTGGCGCGAATGCCCAACGGCGCCAGCTCGGTTGCCAGGTCGTGGACGTAATGTGACAGCGCGCGCTTGGAGTGAATGTAGGCCATGCCCCCCGGGTCGTTGCCGGGATTGTCCTTCTTGGCGGTGTCCATCAGCGCGGCGGTGGATCCGGTGGCGACGATCGAGGCGCCTTCGCCCAGGTGCGGCAACGTGACCTGGATGGCGTTGATGGTGCCGATCAGGTTGGTGTTGATGACGTCGCACCACGCCTGGAGGGGCGGCTGGCCCTTCATGCCGGCGACGCCGGCCTGCGCGACCACGATGTCGAGCCTGCCGAACTCCGCAACCCCTTGCTCCAGCGCGGCGCGGAGTTGCGCGACATCGCGCACGTCGGCCTGGGCGATCACCGCGCCCTGGCCGGTTTTCTCGATGAGCCGGGCGGTCTCCTCGAGATCCTCGGGTACCGCCATCGGGTAACCGATGGTGTCGAGGTCACGGCACAGATCGACGGCGATGATGTCGGCGCCTTCTTCGGCCAGCCGCACCGCGTGGCTGCGGCCCTGCCCGCGCGCCGCGCCGGTGACGAAGGCGACCTTTCCCCTAACGCGCCCCTGTGCGCCGTCTCCCACCGCTTCTCCTTCTCGGTTGGTTACCAAGCATCGCCGACTGCCCGCCGGTGCCTAGGTGTTTCGTCCGCCGTTGACGCCCAATATCTGACCGGTGATGTAGCCGGCCTCCTCGGAAATCAGGAAAGCGCATGCGGCTGCGATGTCTTCCGGTCTGCCCATCCGGCGCACCGGGGTCCGGGCGATGGTCGCCTCGATGTCGCCGAGGTATCCGTGTTGTTCCGCGGCGCGCAGCATCGGGGTGTCGATGAACCCCGGCGGTACGGCGTTAACGGTGATGCCGCTGGGCCCGTACTCGAGTGCCAGCGACTTGGTGAGGCCGTTGACCGCGGACTTGGCCGCCACGTAGTGGCTCATGTAGGGCGCACCGGAATGAGTGCTCGACGACGAGATGTTGACGATCCGTCCCCACCCGGCCTCGACCATGTCGGGCAGCACCGCCTGGGTCACGTGAAAGACGCCGTTGAGGTTGACGTCGATCACCCGCTGCCACTCCTCCAACGTGATGTTGGCGAAGCGCTTGAAGCCGTCCAGGCCCGCGGCGTTGACCAGGACCGTCACCGGCCCCAGCTGCGCGCGGATGGCCGCAAGCGCGGCATCGACCTGCGCCCGGCCGGTGACGTCGGCGGTGAAGGCGAAATCGGTTTCGGACGGTCTGAGGTCGATCGTGGCGACATCAAGACCGTCGGCGCGCAGGCGTTGCGCGACTGCTTGACCGATGCCGGATCCGCCTCCGGTCACCACCGCGGTCTTCATGTTGAGACCTCACCTCCAAAGGTTGCCGTCTCGGCCAGAAAGAATCTCCCTTGCAATTATGAGAACCTTACTCTCGGCCCGAAGCGGCGTGCAACATCGTCGCGAAACCTCGCACGGCCTGCGCCGAGGGGCTTGCCGCCGCAAGGTCCGAGCCCTTGCACCGCTGGTCAGCAGGTCCATCCCATTCCTGAGACTTTCTTGAAATATCGAGACCCGAATGTAAGATTCCCCGGGGAAGAGAATGAAATTTTCGTGACCGTCAGCACATGAGGGAGTAGGCGATGCCAGTGCAGGACACGGCAGAGACCACCGCGGAGACGATCGCGGATGCCGCGCCCGAGTCACAGGTCGATCGCCGACTGCTGATCGACGGCCGGCTCGTCACCGTCGACAAGACGTTTCCCTCGATCAACCCCGCCACCGGTGCGGTGATCGGGCATGCTGCCGATGCCGGCACCGAGCAGGCCCAAGCGGCGATCGCGGCGGCCCGGCGCGCGTTCGACACGTCTAGCTGGTCGACCGACGTCGAGTTGCGGATCCGCTGTCTTGACCAGTTGCACCGGGCGCTGCTCGAGCACGCCGACGAGCTGCGTGAGCTGACCATCGCCGAAGTCGGCGCGACCCGCGCGCTGACCCAGGGCGCTCAACTCGACGACCCGATCAAGATCGTGCGTTTCTACGCCGACCTGCTGCGCACCTATCAGTTCTCCGAAGACCTCGGCGAGGTCGAATCGCGCGGCATGCGGCATCACCGCTGGGTGGAGAAGGAAGCCGCGGGGGTGGTGGCCGCCATCATCGCCTACAACTATCCGAACCAGCTCGCGCTGGCCAAGCTGGCCCCGGCGCTGGCCGCAGGATGCACCGTGGTGCTCAAGGGGGCACCCGACACCCCGCTGATCACGCTGGCGCTCGGCGAGTTGATCGCCAACCACACCGATATCCCGCCCGGCGTGGTGAACGTGCTCACTTCGTCGGACGCGTCCGTCGGGGTCGCGCTGACCACCAGTCCCGACGTCGACGTGGTGACCTTCACCGGATCGACCGCCGTCGGCCGCAAGATCATGGCCGCCGCGAGCGAGACCGTCAAACGCGTCTTCCTGGAATTGGGTGGCAAGTCGGCCGTGATCATGCTCGACGACGCAGACTTCACGGCAGCCAGCATGTTCGCGGCGTTCAGCATGGTCATCCACGCCGGGCAGGGCTGCGCGCTCACGTCCCGGCTGTTGGTGCCCACGTCGCACCATGACGAGATCGTCGAGCTGATCGCGCAGAACTTCGCCAAGGTGCGCCACGGCGACCCCGCCGATCCGAAGACGTTCATGGGGCCGCTCATCAACGAGCGCCAGCGCGACAAGGTCGACGGCGTGGTCCAGCGGGCCGTCGCCGCGGGGGCGACCCTGGTCACCGGCGGCAAGCGGTTGGATCCCGGCTACTTCTATGCGCCGACGCTGCTCACCAACGTCGACCCCGACAGCGAGATCGCCCAGGACGAGGTCTTCGGGCCGGTGCTGGTGGTCATCGGATTCGACGATGATGACGACGCGGTACGCATCGCCAACAACTCGATCTACGGACTGGCCGGCGCGGTCTTCAGTCGCGACCAGGACCGCGCACTGGCGGTGGCGCGCCGGATCCGGACCGGATCGTTCTCCATCAACGGCGGCAACTACTTCGGCGCCGACAGCCCGTTCGGGGGCTTCAAGCAGTCCGGTGTCGGACGCGAGATGGGTGTCGCCGGCCTGGAGGAGTTCTTGGAGGGCAAGACCTTCGCGGTGCCGGCCAACAGGAGCGGCGCATGACGCCGCTGGAGGGCATCCGCGTCCTGGAAGTCGCCATGTACGGGTTCGTCCCGTCGGCGGGTGCCGTGCTGGCCGAGTGGGGGGCCGACGTGGTCAAGGTGGAGCACGCCGTGACCGGCGACCCACAACGCGGGCTCCGGCAGACCGGCATGTTGCGCGTCGAGGGTGACCCCAATCCGAACATCGAACACGCCAACCGCGGCAAGCGCAGCATCGGACTGGACATGTCGGTGCCCGAGGGCAAGGAAGTGCTGCATGAGCTGGCCCGCCGGTCCGACGTCTTCTTGACCAGTTTTCTGCCCGATGCCCGCCGCAAGTTCGGCATCGATGTAGACGACATTCGGGCGGTGAACCCGAAGATCGTCTACGCCCGCGGGAGCGCGCTCGGCCCCCGCGGCGAAGAGGCGGCCAAGGGCGGCTACGACATGACCGCCTTCTGGTGCCGGGCCGGAACCGCCGCGACCATCACGCCGTCGGGAATGCCCGGCATGATCGCGCCGCCCGGACCGGCATACGGCGACACCATCTCCGGTACGAACCTCGCCGGCGGGATCGCGGCGGCGTTGCTCAAGCGCGAACGCACCGGCGAGCCGTCGGTCGTCGATGTGTCGCTGCTGGGTAGTGGCTTCTGGTCGATGGGACATACGGTTGCTTTGACGAAGCATCTGGGCCAGCGGCTGGAAGCGCCGCCGCCCGGTGTGCACGGCGCGCCGAATAATCCGTTGGTCGGGCTATACACCACGTCCGACGGCCGCTACATCTCCTTCGTGATGATGCAGCCCACCAAGTTTTGGGCCGACGTGTGCCGGCACGTCGATGTCCCGGAGCTGGCCGACGATCCCCGCTTCGCCACCGTCGAGACAATCGCCGCCAACACCGCGGATGCGGTCGAGATCTTGACCAAGGTGATCGCAACCCGCACGCTTGCCGAGTGGAGCGAACGGTTTGCCACGCTGGCCGGGCCATGGGCGCCCGTGCAGGACACCTTGCAGGCGGTCGACGACGCGCAGATTCGAGCCAACGAGTACCTGGTTCGCGCGGGTGAACTGGATTTGGTCGCCAATCCGGTCCAGTTCGATGTCACCGCGCCGCACACCGGCCCGGCGCCGGGATTCGCCGAGCAGACCGACGAGATCCTGATGGAAATCGGACTCGATTGGGACCGCATCATCGAACTCAAGACGGCCGGCGCCGTCACCTAGGGACCGGAGTTGCCTGAGATGTCCAAGTCGAACACGGACTGTCCGATAACGGTTTTAAATTTTTCGTTCCACCGGGACGCGGCATGAGTCATAATCGCCGGACGCTTCAAGGCGTGGGGCCCCTCGTTTTGGAGCGCCAACTCACGCGACAGAACGGAGGTGTGGCGTGGGGATGGTAGCGGTTGTCACACCGGAGGTGAATTCCGGAATGTGGCTGTCCGCTACGCATTTCGCGGTCGACTCTACGAATTCGTGGCCGGCTCGGCCGATTTTTCAGACTGTCGGTCTCGTGATGCCAGGAGGATTCGAGACACATGGCAGATAAGAGTGCCGACCACTGGTCACCGGGATTGCCTCCGCTGAAACTGAAATTGGACCTGTCTGGGCCCTTGCAGGCGGTCGGGGGTTTATTTGCGATGTCGGCGGACGCGATCAAGTTCGCGTTCCGCCGGCCCTTCCAAGGGCGCGAGTTCCTGGAACAGGCTTGGTTTATCGCCCGAGTTGCGCTGGCGCCGACATTGTTGGTGGCCATCCCGTTTACCACGCTGATCAGTTTTACGCTCAACATCCTCTTGCGTGAACTCGGTGCTGCCGACTTGTCGGGTGCCGGGGCGGCGTTTGGTGCGGTCACCCAGGTCGGCCCGGTAGTGACCGTGTTGATTGTCGCCGGTGCGGGTGCGACGGCTATATGCGCGGATCTGGGCTCGCGTACCATCCGCGAAGAAATCGACGCTATGGAGGTGCTGGGCATTAACCCGGTGCAACGCTTGGTCACGCCTCGAATGCTGGCCTCCGGGCTGGTGGCGTTGCTGCTGAATAGCCTGGTGTGCATCATCGGCATTGTGGGCGGCTACGTCTTTTCGGTGTTCGTCCAAGACGTCAATCCGGGTGCGTTCGCCGCGGGGATCACCCTGCTGACGGGCGTACCCGAAGTAATCATTTCCTGTGTCAAGGCAGCGCTTTTCGGCCTTATCGCGGGATTGGTCGCCTGCTATCGCGGCCTGATCATCAGCGGCGGGGGCGCCAAGGCCGTCGGCAACGCGGCGAACGAAACGGTGGTCTACGCCTTCATGTCGCTGTTCGTGGTAAACGTCTTGGTCACCGCGATCGGCATCAAGATGACGGCGAAGTGACGGCGGGAAGACGCGAATGATAACGCTGCGAGCCACCTATCCCAGGCTCTTCGGTCAACTCGAGCGGCCTGTCGGCACGTTAAGCCGAATCGGCGATCACACGCTCTTCTACGGGAAGGCGCTAGCCGCTGCACCATTCGCGGCGGTGCACTACCGCCGCGAAGTGATTCGGTTGATCGCCGAGATCAGCATGGGCGCGGGCGCTTTGGCGATGGTCGGCGGCACGGTGGTGATCGTCGGGTTTTTGACTCTCGCCACGGGCGGCGTGCTGGCGGTGCAAGGGTATTCGTCACTGGGCAATATCGGCATCGAGGCGCTGACCGGCTTTTTGGCCGCGTTCATCAACGTGCGGATCTCGGCGCCGGTGGTCGTCGGGATCGGGCTGGCGGCAACCTTCGGGGCCGGGGTGACGGCTCAGCTCGGTGCGATGCGGATCAACGAAGAGATCGACGCGCTGGAAAGCATGGCTATTCGCCCGATTTCGTACCTGGTCAGTACCCGAATCTTGGCCGGGATGCTCGCGATCACGCCGTTGTACAGCATCGCTGTCATCCTGTCGTTCGTCGCGAGCCAGTTCACCACGACGTTTTTGCTCGGGCAGTCTTCCGGTCTGTACGAGCACTACTTCGACACGTTCCTGAACCCGATCGATTTGTTGTGGTCTTTCCTGCAAGCCATCCTTATGGCACTCACTGTCTTGCTGATCCACACTTATTACGGCTATTTCGCTTCCGGTGGACCAGCGGGTGTCGGCGTGGCGACAGGAAACGCGGTGCGCACCTCGCTCATCGTCGTGGTTTCGGTGACGCTACTGGTCTCGCTGTCTATTTACGGTAGCAACGGCAACTTCAACCTGTCGGGATAGGCGACGATGGAAACAGGAAAGTGACGCGAAATCTCGGGCCGGGTCCCATCCATCGGTCCGAAACCACCAGTGCGGCAGGGCCGATCCGCGCCAGGCCGGGGCAGCACTTCGGTGCCCGATCATACGCACGCCCGTTGGCCGGCCTGGCCACCATTGCGGTGATCGCGGCCATCTTCGCGCTCGCGGTGGGCCTGTTCCAAGGCAGCTTCAACGACACCGTGCCAGTGACGGTGTTGTCGCCGCGTGCCGGCCTGGTGATGAACCCGGATGCCAAGGTGAAGTTGCGCGGGGTGCAGGTGGGCAAGGTCGCCTCGATCGAATCGCTGCCGAATGGGCAAGCGGCTCTTCACCTGGCTATGTACCCGTCGGAGTTGCGTTTCATTCCCGCCAACGTGCTCGTCGACATCACGTCATCAACGGTGTTCGGCGCCAAGTTCGTCGAACTGTTGGCACCCGCCGAGCCCTCGGTCCAGCGGCTCCACGCCGGCCAGACGCTCGAGGGCCAGCACGTCATGGTCGAAATCAACACGGTGTTCCAGCAACTGGTGTCGGTGCTGGCCCAGATCGACCCTGCGAAGCTGAACGAGTCACTGGGCGCGTTGGCGCAAGCGTTCAGTGGACGGGGCCCACAGCTGGGCCAGTCGCTGAGCGACTTGGATTCTTTCCTGGCCAGGCTGGAGCCGAGCCTTCCCGCATTGAGGCATGACCTCGCGGTCCTACCGGCGGTGTCCAACGCCTATGCCGACGCGGCGCCGAACCTGGTGAAGACCGCAGCTAACGCGACCCGGATCAGCAAGACGATTGTCGATGAGCAGCACAACCTGGATGCATTGCTGATCAGCGCGATCGGCCTGGCCGACATCGGCAACGATGTCTTGTCGACGAACCGCGAACCGCTGACGAATGTGCTGCATCTGCTGGTGCCGACCACCGATCTGACCAGCGAGTACCACGAGGTGTTCACCTGTGGTTTCGGCGGGCTGATAAACGTAGCGCACGGTCCGCCGTTGTCGGAACCGAGCATCAACATATCGGCGAGTCTCACTTGGGGCGGCGAGCGTTATCGGTATCCGACGAACCTGCCCAAGGTTGCCGCGACCGGCGGCCCGAGGTGCATGGGTCTGCCGAATCTGCCGTTCAACTCGGCTCCGCAGCAACTGATTACCGATATCGGCGCCGACCCGGTGGGGTACGGAAACCCACAGCTGCTGATCAACTCCGATCTCCTCAAACAGCTGTTGTACGGACCGATCGCCGGCCCGCCACGCAACTCCATTGGGATCGGACAACCCGGATGAGAACACGCGCCACGCTGATCAAGTTCGCGATCTTCGCGGTCGTGATGACGATGCTGACCGCCTTTCTGTTCTTCATCTTCGGCCAGTACCGGACGGGTTCGACGACCGGGTATTCGGCGGTGTTCACCGACGTGTCGCGTCTCAAGCCGGGGCAGTCGGTGCGGGTCGCCGGGATCCGGGTGGGCACGGTCAATAGCGTTTCGCTGCAGCCGGACAAAAAAGTCGTGGTGAAGTTCGACGCCGACCGCAACGTCGTCCTCACCGAGGGCACCAAGGCGGCGGTTCGCTACCTCAACCTGGTGGGCGATCGCTACCTCGAACTCGTCGATGGTCCGGGCCCGACCAAGCCTCTGCCGGCCGGCGGTCAGATTCCCGTCAATCGCACCGCGCCGGCGCTTGACCTCGATCTGCTGCTCGGCGGACTGAAACCCGTTACCCAGGGCCTGAATGCGCGCGATGTCAACGCGCTGACCTCAGGATTGTTGCAGGTCTTGCAGGGTCAAGGCGGGACCCTCGAATCGCTGTTCGCCAAGACGACGTCGTTTTCGAACGCCTTGGCCGACAACGATCAAACCGTGCAGCAACTGATCGACAACCTCAACATCGTGGTCGGCACGATCTCTAAGGACGGCACCAATTTCTCCGGCGCGGTCGATCGCCTCGAGCGGCTTGTCAGCGGGCTTTCCGACGACCGCAACACGATCGGGTCCGCCATCGACGCCCTGGACAGCGGAACCGCCTCGCTGGCGGATCTGCTGAGCAGCGCGAGACCGCCGCTGTCCGGCACCATCGATCAGTTGAATCGCCTTGCGCCGATTCTCGATAACGACAAGGACCGCCTCGACGCCGCGATCGGGAAGGCGCCACAGAACTACCGCAAGCTGGTCCGGCTCGGCGCGAACGGCGCCACCATCCCGTACTACCTGTGCATGTTGGAACTGCGCGGCACGGATCTTCAGGGCAAGACGGTGAAAGCCCCCATATTTAGGTCAGATGCGGGAAGGTGCACGGAACCCTAATGCTTAGGTATCGCGGAGCTGGGCTCGTCAAGGCCGGACTCATCGGTGCGGCCCTGATAGCACTCGTCATCCTGGTCGGCCTGTCGCCTGACCGGTTCATCTCGTGGGCGACGATGGTCAGGTACCAGGCGCTGTTTTCGGAAGCCGGCGGCCTTGCGACGGGCAACCCCGTGACTGTGTCGGGGATGAAGGTCGGCACGGTGTCGGATGTGAAGCTGCGCCACGGTGATGCTCTGGTGACGTTCGTGGTGAAGGGCAACATCCTGCTCGGGTCGCAGACTTCCGCGCACATCCGCACCGGCACGCTCCTAGGCGAGCGGATGGTGACGTTGGAGTCCGCCGGCACCGGCACGATGCGTCCGATGGCTCTGATTCCCGTCTCGCGCACGTCTTCGCCTTACTCGCTGACGGAGGCGGTCAGCGACCTGACAACCGACACTGCCGGAACCAACACGACGGCGCTGAACCAGTCGTTGGACACGCTGTCGGCGACGCTTGACCAGATCGCACCCCAAATGGGGCCGGCCTTCGACGCACTCACCCGGCTATCGCGCACCCTCAACAGTCGTAACAAGAACCTGGGCGAGCTATTCAAGAGTGCCGGCGACGTCACCGGGGTTCTTTCCGAACGCAGCCAGCAGGTCAACAAGCTCATCCTCAACTCCGACGATCTGCTCCAAGTCCTGGTGGCGCGCCGACAAGAGATCGTGGACCTGCTGGCCAACACGTCGGTGGTGGCCAAGCAGCTGACGGCATTGGTGCACGAGAACGAAAGCAAATTGGCACCGACGCTGGAGAGGCTGAATTCGGTGACCGCGATGCTGCAAAAGAACCGCGACAACATCAGCAAAGCGCTGCCGGGTCTCGCCAAATTCGAGATCACGGTCGGTGAGGCGATCTCTAGCATGTACGCCTATTCGGCGTTCGTCCCGAACTTCCTTGCCCCGCAGATCTTCCAACCGTTCCTCGACTACCTCTGGGGATTCCGCACCTTCGACACGACTCGCGGTCCGGGCTATCCTTCGCCGGTACCTCGGTCGCTGATTCCCTGGCCGTACAACGGTATTCCGGTATGCCCTGGCTGTACCTTGGGCGGCCGGGTCGGAGGATCGCAGTGACGTCCGGGATCCCCCGCAACAGGTTGACGGCCGTGGCGGCGGTTGCCCTGGTCGCGCTCATCGTTGCCGGCGCTGCCGTGCTCATCCGCAATACGTTCTTCGGCTCACAGACGATTACCGCATATTTCACCACCGCCACCGCGATCTACCCCAATGACGAGGTGCGCGTCTCGGGTGTCAAAGTCGGCCGTGTCAAATCGATTCAGCCGCAGGGCACACACGCCAAGATGACCCTCAAGGTCGACCACGGCGTGCCCATTCCGGCGGATGCGAAGGCGATCATCGTCGCATCGAATCTGGTGTCAGCCCGCTACATCCAACTCTCGCCGGCCTATCGAGACAGTGGGCCGGTCATGCGCGACGGGGCAGTCATACCGGTCGAAAGGACCGCAGTGCCCGTCGAGTGGGACGAGGTCAAAACCCAGTTGATGCGGCTGGCAACGGATTTGGGACCCAAGAGTGGCGTATCGGGCACGTCGGTGGGCCGGTTCATCGACAGCGCCGCCAATGCGCTCGACGGCAACGGCGAGAAGCTCCGGCAAACACTCGGTCAACTGTCAGGAGTGGGCCGGATCCTCGCCAACGGTAGCGGCAACATCGTCGACATCATCAAGAACCTGCAGACCTTCGTCGGCGCGCTGCGCGACAGCAACGTACAGATCGTGCAGTTCAACGACCGCTTGGCCACGCTCACCGGCGTGGTCGACGACAGTAAATCCGACCTGGACGCGGCGCTGACCGATCTGTCGACGGCGGTCGGCGAGGTGCAGCGATTCATCGCCGGGACGCGCGACCAGACCAGCGAACAGATTGCCCGATTGGCCGATCTCACGCAGGTCCTGGTCGACAAGCACATGGCTCTGGAAAATATTCTGCACGGCGCGCCGAACGCGCTGGGCAACTTCTTCAACGACTACAACGCCGACACCGGAACCATTGTGGGCGGGTTCGGGATCATGAACTTCGCGAATCCCACCTTTTCGGGGTTGCTGGCTCCCATACCCGTGCCCGGCTGCACGGCGGTCGGCGCCATCGAGAACGTCACCGCGGTTGAATCGGGCAAGCTGTGCGCCCTGTTCCTCGGTCCCGGGCTGCGGGTGCTCAACTTCAACAGTCTGCCGATTCCCATCAACATCTTCCTGCAGAAGTCGATAGACCCTTCCAAGATCCTCTACAGCGAACCGCGCCTGGCACCCGGCGGCGAGGGCCCGAAACCCGGACCACCCGAGATCCCGCCCGCGGTATCGGCCTACACCGGCTTGCCCGGTGATCCCGTGGGACCGCCCGGGGCGGTGCCACCCGCGCGGATACCGGGCGCCGCGATGCCGCTGCCGCCCCCGCCGTCGACACCGATGCCACCACCACCGCCCCCCGCGGCGAGCGTGTCAGACATGCTGCTGCCAGCCGAAGGGCCACAACGATGATCGCCAGGGTTGCGGCTCGGCGCGTGTTCGCCGTCGGCTGTTGCGTGGTGTTGACGGCGACGGGATGCGCATTCCACGGCCTTAATTCGCTACCACTGCCCGGCGCGGTCGGACGTGGGCCGAGCGCCAACATCTACCACGTCGAACTCCCGAATGTCGGTACGATGGAGTCGAATTCGCCCGTGATGATCGATGACGTCATCGTCGGCAGTGTCGGCGCGATGAGGGTGCAAGGCTGGCACGCCGACGTCGAGATCTCGATAAAGCACGATGTCGTCGTCCCGGCCAACGTGGTAGCCACCGTCGGTCAGACCAGCCTGCTGGGGTCGATGCATGTGGAGCTCAATACGCCACTCGGCCAACAGGGAAGCGGACGGCTGCAGCCGGGCGCCACCATCCCGCTCAGTCGGTCATCGGCATACCCGTCGACAGAGCAGACGCTGTCGTCGCTCGGGGCGGTCGTCAACGGCGGGGGACTGGGACAGATCGGGGAGATCATTCACAACTTCTCCGCCGCCCTGTCCGGGCGTGAGGGCGCCGTACGCGATCTGCTTACTCGCCTCGACACGTTCGTCGGAACACTGGACCAACAGCGGGACAACATCGTCGACTCCATCCAGGCGCTGAACCGGCTCGCCGGCGCATTCGCCGACCAACGCGACGTTCTCACCCAGGCGCTGCAGAAGATACCGCCCGCGCTCGATGTGCTGATCAAGGAGCGGCCGCGCCTGACGGCCGCCCTGGACAAGCTTCGCGTCTTCAGCAACACCGCCACCCGGTTGATCAACGACTCTCAGGCCGACCTGGTCAAGAATCTCCAAAACCTGGAGCCGACCATCCGCGCGCTCGCCGACGTCGGACCGGAGCTCGGCACGGCGCTCGCGGCGGGATTCGTGTTCCCGTTCAACCAGAACTTCGTCGACCGAGCGGTCCGAGGAGACTACTTCAACCTGCATGTCGATTTGGACCTGTCGATTCCACGGCTCAAGCGAGGACTGCTGCTGGGGACTCACTGGGGGCAGCTGGACCAGCCGTTGGTACCGGCGCCCGGGGACCCGTATTACTTGAATTACACACACGATCCGATGCATGACTCCGTTAGGCCACCGTGGGTCGACCCGGCGAGCCTCCCTCCGCTGCCCGGGCCTCCGCCGGGTGTCGCCCCGCAGCCTGCCGCGGGTCTCGGTCAAACGCCACCGCCCGCAGAGGCACCTCCGATGGGGGCGGGTGGATAGATGCTGACGCGCTTCGTTCGGATTCAGCTGGCGATCTTCACGATCGTCGGGGCCATTGGTGTGATCGCGATGGTCCTCTACTACATCCAAGCGCCCACCCTGCTGGGCATCGGTCGTATGACGGTGACGCTGGAGCTGCCGGCCACCGGTGGCCTGTACCGATTTTCCAACGTGACCTACCGTGGGGTTCAGCTCGGAAAGGTCACCGCGGTGGGTTTGACGCCGACGGGCGCGAAAGCGACGCTGTCGCTTAGCACTTCGCCGAAGGTCCCCGCGGACCTGACGGCGGAGGTGCTCAGCGTCTCGGCCGTGGGTGAACAGTACGTGGATTTGCGGCCCAAAACCGATTCGCCGCCCTACCTGCACGACGGCTCGGTCATCGCGGTGCGCGACACGACGATTCCGCAGCCGGTCGGGCCGATGCTCGATCAGGTCAGTGCCTTGGTCAACAGCATCCCGAAGACCAAACTCGGCCAATTGCTTGACGAGTCCTTCCAGGGCTTCAACGGTGCCGGCTACGACCTGGGGTCACTGATCGATTCGTCACAGACGTTGTCCCGCGACGCCAACGGCGTCGTCGATCGCACCCGAACCCTCACCGAAGACACCGGGCCGCTATTGGATACCCAAGCGCGCACCACTGATTCGATCAGGAAGTGGGCACGTAGCCTCGCGGGGATTTCGCAGGTGTTCCAAAACGACGATTCAAACGTCCGCACCATCCTGCAAAACGGACCCGAGGCGGCGAACGAGGCTTCTCGGCTTCTCGAACAAATCAAACCGACGCTACCGGTGCTGCTCGCCAACCTGACCACCATCGGGCAGATCGGCGTCACCTACCACCCCTCGCTGGAGCAGCTGCTGGTGTTGCTGCCGTCTGCGGTTGCCATCGAGCAGGCCGCCGCGGCGCCAAACCATCCCGAGGGCACGGCCCAAGGCGACTTCGCACTCACGATCGACGATCCGCCGATTTGCACGGTCGGCTTCATGCCACCCAACACGTGGCGATCCCCGGACGACCTCACCGACATCGACACGCCGGACGGGTTGTATTGCAAACTCCCGCAGGATTCGCCGCTCTCGGTTCGCGGTGCCCGCAACTATCCCTGCATGGGTCACCCGGGCAAGCGCGCGCCCACCGTCGAAATCTGCAACAGCGACAAGCCGTTCATGCCGCTGTCGATGCGCCAGCACGTCCTCGGTCCCTACCCCTTGGACCCGAACCTGCTCTCCCAGGGCATCCCGCCCGATGACCGGGTTACCGTGAACGACAGAATCTTCGGCCCGGTCGAGGGAACGCCGCTGCCGCCGGGGGCGGTGCCGCGCGGCACACCGCCGGGGCCGCGGGGAGAAAGTCCACCACCGGGCACGGTTGGAGCAGCGGTTCCGCCGGTGCCGTCGTCGGGACCCCCGCCCCTGGCGCCCATGTCGAGAATGTCGGCCGACCTTCCGCCGATAGCACCACTCGACGTCCCTTCAGGGGGCGAACTTCCCCCTCCGCCCGCCGCGCCTGCACCGCCCAGTCCTCCCGACCCCGCACCATCCGACGCGGCCGGCGGCGGAGGCCCGCAGGCGGCTCCAAGCTCATTCGGTGGTAGGGCCGGTAAGCGGGTGCCGTCCGTCACGATCGCCCGGTACGACCCGCGTACGGGTCGTTATGTCGGTCCGGACGGGAAGTTGTACCAGCAGTCGGATCTCGTTGCGCCCAATGCGCCCAAGACGTGGAAGGACATGCTTCCCACCTGAAGCAGCCTCGCGACGGAGCGATCTGAGAAGCAGCGGGAAAATAAAGCTACGAACGCCCGGTCAGCTCACCTTGTCTAGGCGTAGCGGCATCGCGATATCAAGCCATTGGTTCTGCCCGCAGGCACCGGTCGGGCCGATGGTCTTGTCCTTTCCGGCAAAGGTAGCCGACCCGAGTTGATATCCGCCGTATTCGTTCACCGGATAGAAATAGAAGGTCTGCTGTCCGGTGAACGCGGTACCGTCTTCGCACCGCTCCCAGTCCGGCACTTCGCGTTTGACCTTCCACATCTCCCCATCATTCATATATAGGGGCGCGCTCCATCCCTGGTCGCTGGTCACCATGCCGTGGCATTCCTGAAACGTGACGCACGACGAGCTGATGGTCCATATCTGGACGACTGTCGGCTCGCCGAAATACTGATCATTCCTCTGGGCCCAGTCGCCGATCGACGTGGCGCGGAACGTCCCGTTGACGGCCACTTCTTCCTTGGTTGTTGCCCGGGCTATGGATGCCGTGCTCAAGCCAAATACGGTGGTAGCCACCAGCGTTGCGGTAGTGAGCGTTCGAACTGAACGCATCAGGCGCTCCTCCACCCGCTGCAATTAACCGACATTGTTATGCGGTTTTCGACATTGCTTGCGGCTTTTCGTGCAATGAGATTAACACCGCTTCGGCTCCGACAAAATGCCGACTGAACCAAAAAGGCAGCGGTCACGACAGCGGATCCAACTTCGAGATCAGCCAGGAACCCTTGACTTTCGTCAACGTCACGCGGGCGCTGCTCGCGGTTGTCTGCGGTTCTGGCTTCTCCTTGCTTGTGGCGGTCTGGTTGATGAACACCAGTACGACGGCTGAACCCGGGTGCAACTCTGAGACGGCGGCCCGAACCACCTTGGCTGTCTCCGTGACTTGCTTCTGTGCTGCCATCGCCGCGATCTGTTCTGTGAACTTGGTGTAGTAGGCGAGAAAATTACCGGTGAGATATGACTTCGCCTTGGTGATATCACGGTCCAGGTTTTCGGGAGCGTACGACAGGACCGCGACCGCACCGTCTGACGCCGCCTGGATTGCACGGTACGCCGCCGCATCGCCGACCTGCTGATCGGGGCGGTACAGAATGAAGTACAGACCGGCAGCGACGCCCACCGCGGTAGCGACCAACACTGTCGCGACTATGGAACGCCACCGCGCCAAACACCGGCGGGCCCAGCGCTTGATCGTGGCCAGTCCGTCGGTGCGAGCCGATCCGGGGCAAGCGGGTGGCGACCCCATCTCATCGGACGGCGGGGTTTCCATGCCGTCCAGCGCCGAGTCATGCTCGACAGTCATTGCAGGAAATCGACTTTCGACATTTTGAGCTGACCGCCGTCCCGAGTGAGGCCGACGCTGAGCCGCCACACAACAGGTGGCCGCTTTGTGTTGTCTGGATTGGTGACATCGGATTTCGCCGCGACAAGCACGACCGCCGAATCATCGCTCAACGACTCGACGGCTACAGCTTCCACGGTGGCCTTGCTGCTGACCTTCGATTCCTCGGCCTGCTTGGCCATGAGGCCCGACATCACTGACAGTTGGTTCTTGAAGTCGCCCGTAGCGTCGTCGAGGATGCGTTGGATGTCGTCCTTGGCATGGTTGGCGTCAATCGACATCAGCGACGTGACCCCTTGCCGGGCTGCCGCAGCGAACTCAGCGGCGAGCTGCTGTTTGTGCACGGCGGTGCGGTGCTGCCACACCATGTAACCGCTCGCGCCGAGGGAAGCGGAGGCGAGCACGATGCCGACGCCGGCGGCTATTGTTTTCCGCCCTGGGCGTCGGAGCCACCGTGGTCGCCCGGGACGCCGCGGCAACCGCAGTCGTGCCCGGGTCGATTTTGCGGGGCGCTGCTCGGCATCTTGGGAAGCGTCATCCGGGTCCCTGGTCACGGCTGCCTCGCGCAGCCTTAAGAGGCGTGCGCGAGCCGCCTCGGCGCGCGTTTCAGCCTTGGCAACTTCGTCTTCTGCGTCCACTTCGGAGGCGGGCACCATGGCGTCGGAGTCGACCCTTGAGCACGACTGTGGTTCGTCGGGATCGGACATGGCCGCCGGGTCATCACAATGGTCGGCGTCAGGCCCATACGGATCGTGCACGGAGAAGCAGCTTATCACTTCGGTCCGGGCTCACCGCGTCATCGGGCGGCTGCCTTCGTGGCTCCTACATGCGGAAATGGTGGCTCGCCGGGGGATGGGTGAAGGGGATTGATTTGGGTTGATTTGGCGAGAAGATCGTTTTTGCTCAAACGATCTTCTCGGTAGTGGGTCAGTTCGAACGCGAGTAGCGTTAAGCGATCGTGTGCGACGTGGCTACATGACGTTTTGGGAGAAGACCACCATGCAGATCCCGAATCTCAGCAGCGGCCAGCGAGTAACTCGCCCCAGCTGTCAACGCCGTTCCATCTATGTCGCTGCGGTGGTCGGCATGGCCATCGCCGTCCTGCTCATCGCGCCGGTCGTGCTGATGGGGGCGTCGTCTGCTCACGCTGACACCGGCGTCAATGGATACGCTCGTTGCCTAGGAGGCGACGCCAAGCCTCCGCCGCCGGGGGTAAGTGCAGAAGATTGGTTTCCCAGCGTTCATGTGATAGCGACGGATCTCGATTCTGCTGTGCCGCCCGCCCAAGTAGCTCAGAGATTAGTGGAAATGGGAGTCAACCCGAACGATGCCGTTACCCGAGTGCAGTGTTTTCTGGCTAACCAGCCGCGCGGAGAAGGGCATTGACGCGGTCGAGACATGGCGTGGGCTGCGCGTGGCTGGGAAGTTCAAACCGACCCGCTACCATCTTCTCTAAGTAGGAGAATTTTCTTCTCAAGTGTGGCAAAGTAATCGAGTGCGATCAATCGTGGCCCTATTTGCCGCGTTAATCGGCGCTGGTGTGCTAGCGGCACCGCCTTCCTTCGCCGGGCCCACCGTCTGCGACTACCCCGAATGCACTCCGGGCATCATGGCGCATCAGGTCCTAGGCGCGCCGTGCGACAACACCACCTACTACGCCTTCGGCGTCGACGACAGTTACGTTCCCCCCGCCGGGCAGCCCGGACGGCTGATGTTCTGCGGCTCGCCCAGGAGATACCAGCCGCGATGGTTCCGGTCACCTCCAATGGCGGGAGTCAAGGACGAAGGCGCAGCGTGCCAGAACTACCAGAACTACGTCGCGCAGGCGCCCGATGGTCTCTTCCTGATCTGTTACGCCCACGACGGTATTTTGAGCTGGGTCCGCGCCGACACGTAGCTGCACTGGTCAGTCTTGAGCTTCCCGAGGCAGACCGAGCAGCCGCCGGCTCAAATCGGTAACCCTGGTGAGCAATGTGTCGTCGTCGATGTCGGCAACCAGCGGATGCATGACGGCGGTGCTGATCGCACCCGAGAACATGGCCGCCTCGATCCGCCCGTCCAGACCCGCATCGCTCAGCAGCACGTTATAGAGGCGCTCCATAAAACGTTGGAGCGGCTCGTGTTCGGCCAGCAAGCGAACCACGACGGGATCGAATTGCAGCGTCCGCACCAACCGGCGGTCCCGAACCGCCATCTCGACCATGCGTACCAGAAGTGCGTCGCGGGCTTCTAGCCGGTCGGCGTGTTCCTCAGCTTCCTCGAGTGCAGGACCCAGCCGAAAGAGTTCGCGCTCGGTGACCGCGAGCACAATCTGCTCTTTGGTGCGGAACTGGTGGTAGACAGCGGCTTTCGTGACCCCGACAGCGTCAGCGATCATTTGCAGCGACGTACCGCTGACGCCATGCTGGGCGAACAGGTCCAGCGCGGCATCGAGCACGCGCGTCCGGGCAGCGCTGTGCTGGACGACCCCCAACCGCCCGTCGGTGCCCGGCTGCCGTGCTGTTGTCACACAAGGAGACTAGACGATGACTATTGACCGAGGCTAGCCGATCGGCTAGTTTCGCTGACTAGCCGTATAGGCGGGCGACCGCGTGCGGGAAGGAGTACCGATGTCCGAGGTCGGCGGTGGCGATGCGGCAGCACGCCGCGGTGCCCTGCGGCGGACCGATGGCGAGCTGATCCTGCTGTGGACATTGCCGGCGACCGTGATTATCTGGATCGCCTGCTTTTTCCTGTTTCCGGGCTTCAATCCGCCGATGTCACCCAGCATGTCGGCCGAGCAGGTGGCCGCGTTCTATCGCGATCCGGCGCACCTGCCACAGATCCGGTACAGCATGATCGTGTTCAACTGGTTCGGCGTCTGCCTCGTCCCGATCCTGGCTCTGATCGTGCTGCAGGTCCGCCGAATGGCGCATCGCACGCCGATCTTCTCTTACGCGATGTTGGGTTGTGTGGCCGGCGGTCCGACGCTGTTTCTCGTCGCCAATGTCTGCTGGCTGCTGGCCGCCTTTCGTCCTGAAAGAAGCCCGGAGCTGACTCAGCTGCTCAACGATTTCGGCTGGATCACGTTCACCATCGTGGTCCCGTTTCTGATCGGACAAAGCGTAATCCTCGCCCTGGCAATCTATTTCGACGATCAGCCGCAGCCGATATTTAGCTGTTGGGTGGCTCATTTCAACCTCTTGGTGGCCGCTGCGCTGGTGCCCGCCGCCTTCGTCGGCGTGTCATTAACCGGACCGCTGGCGTGGGACGGCTTCTTGACGTTCTGGGTGAAAAACGTTGCCATTGCCGTCTGGATCATCGTGATGGGCGTGGTTCTGGGGCAAGCCATCTACCGGGAGCGCGCCGAGAACGCCGGCCGCGGAGAAGAACTGGTCAACGCGTGAGTGCGGTGGTGACACCGCCGACATCCCCGGCCTCGCTCCCCTCGGGGCCGCTGCCGCAGCGGATGGCCTGGCACCTGCGGCGCGGCCCCAAGCGCGAGCTGTGGCTGGCTTGGGCAGCAATGCTCTTCTTCTACAACGTCTTCTTCCCAGTGTTCTTCATCGTGGCGCAGGTCCAGCCGCCGCCGCAGCCCACCTGGGATCTCGCAACGCAGGTGCACTGGTTCCATGAACGCCACCTCGGGATACCCGTTGGATTCGGCGTCATCTTCGCCATCAGCGGCCTGATCGCGACCAACAACGCCCTCATCGCCTATTCGATGCGACGAATGTCGGTCAGCCGCGCGTTCGGGTACTCGTATCTGCTTATCTACTCATTCAGTGCGGTTCCCGGTATGCTGCTGCTCAACATCGCGCTGGTCGTCGGGACGCTGCGACCCGAGCGAGACCCCGAAGCGATCGGTTGGCTCTACGACTTCGCCTTCTTGTCCTTCGACGGAACCATGGGAGTGTTCCTGATCGGCTCGCTGATCTGGATGGTCGCGATTCTGCTCGACAAGAACCGGGTGTTCCCCAAGTGGTTCGGCTATCTCAACCTGTGCAACGCGCTCACCGAGGTCGTCGTGGCACCGTGCTGGATCTTCCGCCGTGGCGTGTTGGCGTGGAATGGCCAGATCGCATGGTGGCTGGACATGGTCGTATTCGGCATCTACCAAGTCACTTTCATTGTCATGCTCTTTCAGATGATCCGGCGCGAAGACTTCGGTACCGGGCCAATGCCCGACTTCGCCCGGAAGAGGGCGGTTGCGCAATGACAGACCTAGCCGACAAGAGCAAACGCGCCAGGTTCGTGCCGGGTCAGCCGGACATGTGGGCCTTCGTGTTGTTCGAGACCCTGGTCTTCACAGCGTATTTCGGCTTCTACCTGTTCTACCGCGCCCGAACCCCCGAGCTCTTCCTGCACTCCCAGGCGCAGCTGGACCTTCGCATCGGGGTTTTCAACACCCTCGTCTTGCTGCTGAGCTCCTGGTCGGTGGCGCGGTGCGTTCAGTCATCCCGCGCCGGCGCCCACCGCGCGGCCCTTAGAGACGTCTTCATCACGGCCGCATTCGCCGCAGCGTTCCTATTTTTCAAAGTGTTTGAGTGGGCCCGGTTGGTCCGCATGGGAAATGGGTTGGACAGCAACGACTTCTTCACCTACTACTTCTTTCTCACCGGGATCCACTTCGTACATCTGCTGATCGGCTTCGTCGTGCTCGGCGTCGTCATCTACCAACTTCGGAGTCCAGCACGGCGATCCCAGGAACTCGTCGAAACCTGCGCCACCTACTGGCACACCGTCGACTTCCTCTGGGTGCTCATCTTTGCGTTGCTGTACGTGGTGAGGTGATCAACATCAAATTCAATAAGAGGCTGTTGGTCGTATGGCTCGTGCTGGCGTCGTTGACGCTCGCCTACCTATGGATAGATCACTCGCTCGACGGACCGCTGAGGGCCAGCGCGGTGGTCACGACGAGCGTGATCGTGATCGCACTCGTCAAGGTGCGCATCATCTTTCGGGAGTTCATGGAAGTGCGTCAAGCTCCCGCCTTACTGTGCCGACTCACGGACGCCTGGGTCGTGCTCATGGCCGTCGCGCTGCTCGGCTGCTATTTCATCGGCAGGACGCTCGCGTAGGTCCACAGATTCGCCTGGCGCGCAAGCTCTGCGAGCGCGGAACAACCGGACGCCGATGTCAATGCGCTAGACGCGGGCGGGGACGATGTCGTTTAGATATACGTCTTGTATAACGGTTGAATAACGTTTATCTCGCGGTGCCTTGGGTGTTTTATCCACGGTCAATAGCATCGCCAGATCTCGTAATACGCCGACAAGCAGGTGGCGCCATGACGTTTCTAATCGCCGCACCCGCGACGGTGGCCGCGACGGCCTCGGAGCTGGCCGGTATCGGTTCGGCACTGAGCGTGGCCCACGCGGCGGCCGCGATCCCGACAACCGCATTGCTGCCCGCCGCCGGTGATGAAGTGTCGGGGGCGATCGCGTCGCTGTTTTCCAGCTACGCCAAGGCGTACCAGTCGCTCAACGCGCGGGCGGCGACCTTCCACCAGCGGTTCGTGCAGGCGCTGCACGGCGCGGGGAATTCGTATGCGGCCGCCGAGGCGGCCAATGCCTCGCCGTTGCAAACCCTGGAGCGGGACGTGCTGGGTCTGATCAATGCGCCCACGAACGCGGTGCTGGGTCGCCCGCTGATCGGCAACGGCACCGACGGGACGCCGGGAACCGGGCAAAACGGCGGGCCTGGCGGGCTCCTGGCCGGCAACGGCGGCAATGGCGGGTCCGGCGCTCCCGGTCAGCCAGGCGGCAGAGGCGGTGACGCCGGGCTGTTCGGCGACGGCGGTCGGGGCGGCGCCGGCGGGGCCGGCACGGTCGGCGCCGCGGGCGGCTCGGGCGCTCCAGGCGTCAACGGCGGCAACGGAGGGGCCGGCGGCGCCGGCGGCCCGGGCGGCCTGTTGTCCGGAAATGGCGGTATCGGCGGCAACGGCGGTGACGGCGGCGACGGAGCCGTCGGGGGCGCCGGCGGCGCGGGCGGGGCCGGTGGCCAGGGTTCGGCGATGTTCGGCAATCCGGGTGCCAACGGGGCCAAGGGCAACGACGGGATCAGCCTCCGCGGCACCGGCACCGGCGGCACCGGCACCGGCGGCACGGGTTCAGGGGAGTATTCGCCCTATGTCGACATAACACTCTGGCCCGGGCCTAACGGATATGACTTTGCGACCGCTGCCCAGAACGGAGTCAAAAACGCCACGCTCGCCTTTATAAACGCCGACCCGACCGGTCACGCGTCCTGGGGCGGCTATTCGGCGTACGACGCAACGGGCGGCTCCCAGAGCGCGTTCATCGATAACCAGATCACCAACATGAAAGCCGCTGGCATCACCGGGACCATCTCCTTCGGCGGCGCGTTTGGCACCGATCTCTCCGCCGTTAACGGTCAGACCCCCACCGCGCTGGCGCAGCAGTACGCGTCGATCGTGAACACCTACAAGATCTACAACCTCGACTTCGACGTCGAAGGCGCGTTGCAAGGCAACACTCAAGCAATGAACACTCAATCGAAGGCCATCGCCATCCTGCAGCAGCAAGAGGCGGCCGACGGCACGCCCGTGACGGTGTCGTACACCCTTCCGGTGCTGCCGACCGGCCTGGTAGAGGGGCAGGGCGGCGGGTTGAACGTAATCCAGACCGCCACGGCTAACGGCGTGAACGTCTCACGCGTGAACATCATGGCCATGGACTACGGCAACGGTTTCGACCAGACCGGCAACCCGGGCATGGGCGCGTACGCGATCGATGCCGCGACGGCCACCCACAGCCAGTTGATGACGCTCAATCCATCGCTGTCCAGCCAGCAGGCATGGCACATGCTCGGGGTGACGCCGTTGATCGGAATCAACGACGACCCCAGCGAAATCTTCAGCCTCGCCAACGCCCAACAGCTGACCACTTTTGCCCAGCAGAACAATCTCGGCGAACTGTCTATGTGGGAGCTCCCCCGTGACATCACGGGCACGTTGGGCGCCGTGGATGCCGTCGACGGCAGCGGAATCTCACAAACTCCGTTCGAGTTCTCCGGGATCTTCGAGCAGATCGATACCGCATCTCAATCGTGAGCCGGGACCGCCCCGGAAGGGCGAGCAGACGCAAAAGCCCCCATTTTCGTTGCGAAATGGGGGCTTTTGCGTCTGCTCGGCGGTTAGACCGGAACCGCCCTTACCCGTTCGGCGTGAAGGTGAGATGGAGTTCGCTGAGCCCACGCAGGATGTATGTCGGCTCGTAGGTGTATCGACGATCATCGGCGGGCCCGTGCTTGACCTCGTTGATCTTGATGTCGATCATCCGGTCCAGAATGCGCTCGATCGAGACACGTCCCTCCACCCGGGCGAGCGGTCCGCCCGGGCACGAGTGCACGCCGCGCGCGAACGCCATGTGCTCGCGGACATTCTTTCGGCGGAGGTCGAACTCGTGCGGGTTGTCGAACCGGCGTGGATCGCGGTTGGCCGCGCCCGGCAGCACCATGACGACGGTACCGGCGGGTATGTCGACGCCGCCAACGGTGGTGGCCTTGCGGGCCAGCCGCGAGTCGCTCTTGACGGGACTGTCCATCCGCAACGATTCCTCGATGAACCCGGGAATCAGGCTGCGGTCGTCACGCAGCTGCTGCTGGATGTCGGGCCGGTCGCCCATCACCTGCAGTGCGGCGCTGAGCAGCTTGGCCGTGGTTTCTTGTCCGGCGGCGAACAGGAACGTGGCGGACCGCACCACGTCGATGACCTCGGGTGTGGAGCCATCCGGGTATTTCGCCGTCGCCAGGAAAGTCAGGACGTCACCGCGCGGTTCGCGTCGCCGGTCCGCGATGTAGGCGCAGAACTTGTCGTCGAGCCACTCCAGCGGGTTGATGCCGACCGACTCGTGGTCCAGGGCGCCCACCCGCGCGTCGGGGCGGTCGGCGCCCAAGACAACGCGGAACTCCTTGTGGTCCTCCTCGGGAACGCCGAGCAGGTCGGCGATCACCAAGGTGGCGAAGGGCTTTGAGTATTCGCTGATGAACTCGCACTCGCCGTTGGTCAGAAACTCGTCGAGCTGACGGTCGGCGAGGCGCCACATGAACTCCTCGTTCTGCTTCAGCCTGCGGGGCGTCAGCAGCTTGCTCAGCACCGAGCGCGCGCGGGTGTGGTCCGGTGGATCCATCGTTACCATGTGCTCGTTCATCGGGAAGTAACTGCGGTGCTCGTCGATCTGCGGGCTGATGTCGTCGCCCTCGGGTTGGAACGGCAGCGGCGGAAACGGCCCGCCGAGCGCGACGATGTTCGAGAACGTGTCGGGGTCCTTGTAGACCTCGGTGGCCTCCTCGTAGCCGGTGACGGCGACGACCCCGTGGTGCGGCAACCGCAGCACCGGGTTCTGGCTGCGCAGGTAGTCGAAGTAGGGGTGCGGATCGGGCACCAGGGATTGATCGGTGAAGAAGTCAATGGTGTCGAAGTTGCTCATAGGATTGCGTCTTCCTGGGCTGGGTCTACCGGTGAGGCTCGGCGGCAAGCGGCACCGCCGCCCAATTCCGAAGTTCAAAATGTGCTGAGCACCTGCTTAGCATGGCGGTATTGTCAGGGTCAAGGTCGCAACGCCGTGCCGCGATACGATCCGTGTGGTCGGCACCGGAACGCAGAGGATACGGAGCAAAAGCATGACATCGGCCCGCAGGATCGGGGCGCCGGACGCGAAGAATCGCGTCCTGCTGCTCGACGCGGCCGAGCAGCTGATGATCGAAGAGGGCTACGCCGCCGTCACCTCGCGCCGCCTCGCGAACAAGGCGGGGCTGAAGCCTCAGCTGGTGCACTACTACTTCCGCACCATGGAGGAGCTGTTCCTCGAAGTCTTCCGCCGCCGCGGTGAAGAAGCCCTCGAGGTGCACGCACAAATGCTGCAGTCGCCCCAGCCGCTGTGGGCGCTGTGGCGATTCGGCACCGATCCCGCGTTCACCCGGATCTCCATGGAATTCATGGCGCTGGCCAATCACCGCAAGGAGATGCGGGCCGAAATCGCTTATTACGCAGAACGTTTCCGTGAAGAGGAGCGCCGAGCGGTGACGTCGGCGCTGCAGCGCTACGGCGCGGCCCGAGAAGAGATGCCGCCGGTGGTGGTTACCGTGCTCATGTCCAGCTTGTCGAGATTCCTGGTGCTCGAGCAGGCGATCGGCATGTCCAGCGGTCACGCCGAAACGGTGCAACTAGTCGAACGTCACCTGCGTCGCCTGGAAGGCGAGCCGCAGCCGATCGAGGGTGTAGCGGAGGCCTGGGTGGTTCACCAGTTCCGCAGCGAGCAAAGCACGCCTTTGAGGCCAGCGTTGGATACGACGACCGCTCCGTCCACCGCCAGAACACAGTGAAGCCCCGGCGTGCCGGGCTCCGTGCCCGTGCTCGCCACGACCATCGCGTAATCGTCGGGGTCCGACATGTCCAGATCGACGCTCCACGGCTTGCCCGGGCCAAGATCGACGTCGACATGCGGTGTGAACGAGTAGGGGTCGTGGCTGTAATCGGAGAATTTTTCCGGCTGGTGGTCCAGGTAATAGATGTCGGCGTAGATCGGATTCTCAGCGGTGACGGCATACTTGACGTGATGCATGATCGGGTCGGCATGGGCCCGCGGAGTGCTCACAACTAAACCGGCACTCACCAACAGCCCTGCCAGGGTCAGCGTCGAGCCGGCTCCCAACGTTCGGTACACGCCTGTCATGTCGCTCCTCCGGTTGCCTGGCGCGCACTGGCAGTGCGGTTCATCACCCGGTCTGCGGCCCGCCAATGTGCGTCGGCAACCCACAACCTTGCAAAGGATGCTATCGCCTCATCAGGCGAAACACCGCGGATTACCCGCTTTATCTCGTTTGCCGGGTGGCGAGCGAGATTTGTCGCGATCGAACGCCATCCTTCGTCGAACGAGGACCGTGGCAACACCACGTCAACCAATCCGATGCGGTGAGCCTCGACGGCGTCAACGGTGGTTCCGGTGCCAGCCAGCAGGAGCGCGCGACCCTTCCCAACCAGGGCGGCCAGTCGCTCGGCGCCTCCCCAGGCCGGCATGATCTCCAGCTCCACTTGATTAAAGGCGATTTTGATGTCGTCGGCGGCTACCCGAATGTCGGCGGCCACGGCCACTTCCGCGCCGCCGCCAAAGGCGTGGCCGTTGAGCGCGGCGATCACCGGGGCCGGGAAGGCGGCGAGCTGGTCGCAGATCGACCGCATCCGTTTGGCCATCGCCGAGGCGTCCTCCTCGGTCCGCAGCTTGCTCAGCTCCTTGAGATCACCGCCCGACACGAAAGCGCGATCGCCTGCACCCGTGATGACGAGGGTTCGCGCGCCGGCTGCCGCATCGAGTGCCTTCTCCATCTGCTCCATGGTGTCCAGCGAGATGGCGTTGCGGGCGTGGGGGCGATCGATAGTGAGCACCGCCAACCCGTCATCGAATTCCAGGTCCACCATGCGTTAACGCTCCAGGTATAAGGACAGTCGAGAACGTCCGATATTGGCATTCTCTTTGCCGGAGAATAACATCACCACAGCAGGCCCAAATAGTTTCGTGACCCAGGATCGAGGCGGCCCAGTGCGCAACCGACTCCCGGCGGCGGCCGCTGCCGCGCTCGCCGTTGCCCTCCTCGCGTCGTGCACGCCGCGGCCGCAAACCCAGCTCTCCAGCACGGCATCGGTGAACATCAACGGAAACGGTGCGGATTTCCATGTCGTCAAGTGCAGTCAGGTGGAATGGATCCGGATGATCGACATCGGCAGCGATTTCGCCGGGGCCAAGATCGTCGTCGATCACCGAGCGGAGCCGGCTACCGCCGAGTCCGTGCGGATCCAAAATCTGGATGGCTTCACCGGCATGTACTCGCAGGGCGGCGCGGGCGACGCCAAGCTGACTCTGAGCAGCGACAAGGTCACGATCACCGGTACCGCCAACGGCTACAGGACCGACAAACCAAACGAGCCGGCGACCGCCACCTTCAAAATCGTCGCTGCGTGCTGACCACGTCCAAGGCGGGGTGCACGTTGCGGTCAGCCGGCCGGAGAGAATAATATTCTCGCAAAACGCGAAGGAGGATCTCATGGGCCAATTGTCGCACCGGGAGGACGTCCCGTTTCCGCTGTTTGACGCGGATAATCACCTCTACGAGCCGCCGGAGGCGCTAATCAAGTTCCTGCCCAAGGAGTACAAGGACTACGTCCAGTACGTGCAGGTCAACGGGCGCACCAAGATCGCGATCCGCGGCCAGATCAGCAACTACATTCCCAACCCGACCTTCGAGGTCGTCGCACGGCCGGGAGCCTGGGAGGAGTACTTCAAGTTCGGCAATCCGGACGGCAAGACCAAGCGCGAGCTGTTCGGCGAGCCGATGCGTGCGATCCCGGCGTTCTTCGAGCCCGGCCCGCGCCTGGAGCAGATGAACGAGCTGGGACTGGACCGCACCCTGATGTTCCCGACGCTGGCCAGCCTGCTCGAGGAGCGGCTGCGCGACGACCCGGTCGCCATCCACGTCCTGGTCCATGCGCTGAACGAGTGGCTCGATGAGGTCTGGGGCTTCAACTACCAGAACCGCATCTTCACCACCCCGGTCATCACCCTGCCGATCGTGGAGAAGGCGATCGAGGAGCTGGAATGGGCGGTCAAGCGCGGTGCGCGTTGCATCCTGGTCCGCCCGGCGCCGGTGCCCGGCTTCCGCGGCCCCCGATCGTTCGCGGTACCCGAGTTCGACCCGTTCTGGGAGCGGGTCGTCGAGCACGACGTGCTGGTCGGCATGCACTCCAGCGACAGCGGCTACTCGCGGTACACCTCCGAATGGGACGGCGCCGACCAGGAGATGCTGCCGTTCCAAACCAATGCGATGGGCATCCTCAACGAGTGGCGGCCGATCCAGGACTCGGTGGGTTCGTGGGTGATCCACGGCGCGCTCTACCGCCATCCCAAGCTGAAGGTCGCGATCGTCGAGGCCGGGTCGAAGTGGATGGTGCCGCTGCTGGACGGCCTGGCCGAGGTCTACCGGAAGGCCCCGGAAGCCTTCCCGAGCGACCCCGTCGAGGTGATCAAGAACCGGATCCACGTGAGCCCGTTCTTCGAGGATGGCATCGACGATCTGGTCAACCTCGTCGGCGTGGATCAGGTGCTGTACGGCTCGGACTGGCCGCACCCGGAAGGGCTGGCGGAGCCCACCTTCTACATCAACGCGCTGGCGCACCTGCCCGTCGAGGATCAGGCAAAGATCATGGGCGGAAACCTGTCTCGCCTCGTCACGGTGTGACGGACCAGCCAACGGCCGGCTACGATGCAGAGCGCGAAGCGCGATGAGGAGGAGCCGGCCAATCGGCTATGGCAGACCATCCCCGAGATGGTCTTGAGCGCGGCGGACCGCTTCGGCGACGCGGAAGCAGTCGTCGACGGTCCGCTGCGCCTCACCTTCACCGAAGTTGCCGAGCGGATTCGTTGCGCCGCAGGCGCATTCGCCGACCTCGGCATCGACAAGGGTGACCGAGTCGCGATCTGGGCGCCCAACTCGGCCGAGTGGATCATCGCGGCGTTCGGACTGCTCACCGCGGGCGGCGTGCTGGTGCCGGTCAACGCCCGGTTCAAGACCGAAGAAGCCGGTGACATCATCGCCCGCAGCGGAGTGAAGGCCGCCCTGGTGCAGAAGGGATTTCTAGGCCAGGACTACACCGCGCCGGCGGGGATACCGGTCATCGACCTGAAATCCGACTTCCTTTCCAGCGGTTCGCCGTTCGAGCGGGCGATGAGCGGCGGCGAGATCTCGGACATCATCTTCACCTCGGGCACGACCGGCCGCCCGAAAGGCGCGATGATGAATCATCGTCAAACGCTGCGGATGTACGAGGAGTGGGCGACGCTCGCCGATCTGCGCGAGGGTGACCGTTACTTGCAGATCAACCCGTATTTCCACACGTTCGGCTTGAAGGCGGGACTCATCACGTCCTTCCTGCGCGGCGCGACGATGCTGCCAGTCGCGGTGTTCGACGTCGACATGGTGATGGATCTCATTGCGCGCGAAGGCATCACGATGCTTCCTGGGCCGCCTACGCTGTACCACTCGCTGCTGACCGTTCGCGACAAGACCAAGCTGTCGACTTTGCGGGCCGGCGTGACCGGCGCCGCCGACATCCCCGTCGAACTGGTCCGCCGCATACATAGTGAACTGCCGTTCCAGACGCTGATGACCGGATACGGGCTCACCGAGGCCGGCAACGTGACGCTGTCCCGCCCCGGTGATTCCTTCGAGGACGTGGCCACCACCGCGGGCCTGCCCTGCGACGGGGTCGAGGTACGCATCGCCGACGACGGCGAGGTGTTGGTCCGCGGCTACGGCGTCATGCAGGGCTACCTCGACGATCCCGTCGCCACCGCGAAGACGATCGATGCCGACGGCTGGCTGCATACCGGAGACCTGGGCAACCTGGACGACGCGGGCCGCCTGCGCATCGTCGGCCGCAAGAAGGACATGTT
This sequence comes from Mycobacterium sp., assembly GCF_025965855.1. Classification (GTDB taxonomy): domain Bacteria; phylum Actinomycetota; class Actinomycetes; order Mycobacteriales; family Mycobacteriaceae; genus Mycobacterium. The sequence goes on from NZ_JAOPWB010000301.1 coordinate 41,804, forward strand.
CATCGTCGGCGGATTCAACGCGTATCCGGCCGAGATCGAAGGCTTCCTGATAAACCACCCGGCCGTCGCGCAGGCGGCGGTCATCGGTGTTCCCGACGAGCGGCTCGGACAGGTGGGCAAGGCCTTCGTCGTCACCAAGGCCACGGTTTCGGAAGACGATTTGCTGGCGTGGTGCCGGGAGCGGATGGCAGGATTCAAAGCGCCGAGATCCATCCAGTTTCTCGACGAGTTGCCGCTCAACGCCACCGGGAAAGTGATGAAGGACCAACTCCGTTGAATAACAGCGACATTCACTCGATGGTGATAGCATCGGACTATCGCGTCCCGGATCCGACCCGAGTGTGGCCGCTGCTCGAGCGCAACAAGGCAGCGCTCGCCGACATCGGCGCCCACCACGTGCTGGTGTACACATCCACCCACGACCACGGCCGCGTGCTGGTGATGATTGGGGTGCACAGCCGCGAGCCCATCGTGGAACTCCTGCGCTCGCGGGTCTTCTTCGATTGGTTCGATGCCGCCGGCGTCGAGGACATACCCGCCGTCTTTGCCGGCGAGATCATCGACAGGTTTCTTCCGGAGCCGCCGCGGGCAGCGGGGGCGCCCGGCGTGGTGGTCTGCGCGATCGCCTCCGTCGAGGACGTGTCGACCCTGACAGCGGGGGTCCGCTCGGCGATGGACAGGTTCACCGCGGCCGGCATCCGAAAGACCTGGATCTTTCAGGCTTTTGACGATGAGCACGAGGTTCTGATTTTGCAGGAGTTTCCCGACGAGGAGGGCGCGCGGCGGTGGATCCAACATCCCGACGCGGCGGCGCACTGGATGTCGGGGGCGGGCGTCGGTGCCTACCCGCCGCTGTTCGTCGGCCGGTTCTTCGACATGATGCGCGTCGAGAGCGACTGAGACCGCCCGATGTTCGTGTGCCTGTGCAACGGCGTCACCAGCCAGACGGTGGCCGAGGTCGTGACGGCCGGGGCGTCGACCACCAACGACGTCGCCCAGGCTTGCGGCGCGGGCGCCGATTGCGGGCGCTGCCGACGCACCGTCCAGGCGATACTGCGCTCATCAACCCCGGACCGTTCGGCGCACCCGATTTAGGCTCGCTCAGCGGCGCGCGTTGCCCTCCGGCGACATGGGTCCGACGAGTTGACCGAGCAAATGCGGGATCTCCAGCCGCGGCAAGACCACCTCGACGAAGACCATGCGGTCCTGATGCTTGGCCGCCGCGGTGAACGCGTCGTCGAGTTCGCCGTAGGTCTGCGCCCGGAACGCCAGGTGATTGGCCACCCCCAGCGCGTGGGGGATCTCGGTCCAATTCCAGCCCACAATGTCGTTGTAGGGGGCCGTCTTTCCGTGAATTGCCCGTTCGACGGTGTAGCCGTCGTTGTTGACCACCACGATGACCGGGGATAGCCCTTCGCGGGAGAAGGTGCCGAGTTCCTGCACGGTCAGTTGCGCGGCGCCGTCGCCGATCAGCAACACCGTCCTGCGGTCGGGATGCGCCACCGCGGCGCCGACCGCGGCCGGCAACGTATAACCGATTGAACCCCAAAGCGGTTGACCGATGAAGGTGACCCCGTGCGGCAACCGGTGATCCGCCATGCCGTAGAACGACGTGCCCTGATCAGCCAGCACCACATTCCCCGGTGTGAGCGCGACGCAAAGCCGGTCCCACAACATCTGTTGGGTAAGTGGTTGATCGCGCGCCGGGGGCGGCGGAAGGGGCTCGGCCGGCGGGGAGGCCACGGGGGGCGAAGTGATCCCGCGCCGGGTCAGGATTGTGGCCAGCGCCTCCAACGCGGCCCCCATCTCCATCGGCGCGAAAACCTCACCGGCCACACTGCTTTGGTACTGTCCGACGTCGATGGTCCGCGCCGGGTCGATCCGCTGGCTGAAGAAGCCGCTGACCATGTCGGTGAACACCACCCCCGCGGTCACCAGCACCGGCGCGTCCTCGATCGCGGTGCGCACCCATTCGGCGCTGGCCGAACCGGCGTAGATTCCAAGGAAATTGGGGGAGCTCTCGTCGAGCAGGCTCTTTCCCCACATCAACGTCGCGTGCGGCACCACGTCCGCCGCCAGCAATGCCTCGAGCTCTTTGACGGTCTGCAGGCGGTGCACCAGCAGGTCGGCGAGCACGGTCAGCTGATGGTCGCCGATGAGTTCGGCGGCGGCCTCGACGAACAGCGACAGCGCGCGGGGGCTGGTGCCCCCGGTGTAGCGGGGCAGCGGCGCGTCCGTCGGTTCGGTGGGGAAGCGCGCCACGTCGGTGGACATCAGTATGTAGCCCGGCCGCTTTTGTTCGCGCACCTCGGACAGGACCCGATCGATCTCTCTGCACGCGGTGGCCGGCATGAGATTAGCTTGGGCGCAAGTGATTTCGCGGCTGATCCGAAAGAAATGCTCGAAGTCCCCGTCGCCGAGCGAATGATGCAGCGCACGCCTGGTGCCCTGTGCGTCTTTCGACGGGCCACCGACGATGTGCACGACGGGCACGTGCTCCGCGTAGCTGCCGGCGATGGCGTTGGCCGCCGAGAGTTCGCCCACCCCGAATGTCGTTACCACAGCTGACATTCCGCGCAGACGTCCGTACCCGTCGGCTGCGTAACCGGCGTTGAGCTCGTTGGCGCTGCCCACCCACCGAATGGTCGGATGGGCGACGATGTGATCCAAAAATTCCAGGTTATAGTCGCCGGGAACGCCGAAGATCTCGGAAACGCCGAGTTCGGCGAGGCGGTCCAACAGGTAGTCACCGACGGTGTAGACGAGGGGATCAGTCACAAGCACGACGGTACGCCCGGTCGAAACCATTCCGGCCGACACGCCGTTTCGCCTATCGTGCGGGCCATGGCAATCAAAGAATCCCGCGACATCGTCATCGAAGCCGGCCCCGAGGAGATTCTGGGCGTCATCGCCGATTTCGAAGCGATGCCCGAATGGTCGGACCCCCACCAGAGTGCGGAAATCCTCGAGACCGGGGACGACGGGCGGCCCAGCAAGGTGAAGATGAAGGTCAGGACCGCGGGCATCACCGACGAACAGGTGGTCGCCTACACGTGGAGCGGCAATGACGTGAGCTGGACGCTGGTCAGCTCCGGCCAGCAGAAGTCGCAGGACGGCAAATACACCTTGGTTCCTCAAGGAGACGCGACCCTGGTCAAGATGGAGATCAGCGTCGACCCGAACGTGCCGCTGCCCGGCTTCGTGCTCAAACGGGCCGTCAAGGGGACGATCGATTCCGCGACCAAGGCGCTGCGCGAGCGGGTGCTTCAGGTGAAGAAGGGCAAATAGTCACGGTGACGAGCGGGGGTCCCCTGGCCGGGGTGCGGGTGATCGAACTCGGCGGCATCGGACCGGGTCCGCACGCCGGGATGATGCTCGCCGACCTGGGTGCCGATGTGGTGCGGGTGCGGCGCCCCGGCGGCGTGGCGATGCCGCCCGAGGACCGCGACCTGCTGCACCGCGGAAAGCGGATCGTCGACCTGGACGTCAAGTCGCAGCCTCAGGCGCTGCTGGAGCTGGCCGGCAAGGCCGACGTGCTGCTCGACTGCTTCCGGTCCGGCACCTGCGAGCGGCTCGGCATCGGTCCCGAGGACTGCGCGGCGGTCAATCCGCGGCTGATCTTCGCGCGGATCACCGGCTGGGGACAGCACGGCCCGGTAGCGCAGACGGCGGGACACGACATCAACTATTTGTCGCAGACCGGCGCGCTCTCGGCGCTCGGGTATCGGGACCGGCCGCCGATGCCGCCGCTGAATCTGGTCGCCGACTTCGGCGGCGGTTCGATGCTGGTGCTGCTGGGCATTGCGGTCGCGCTGTACGAACGGGAACGGTCGGGCAAGGGCCAGGTCATCGACGCCGCGATGGTCGACGGGGTGAGCCTGCTCGCCCAGATGATGTGGACCATGAAGTCGACCGGTGCGCTGCGCGACGAGCGGGAATCTTTCCTGCTCGACGGCGGGGCCCCCTTCTACCGGTGCTACGAGACCTCCGACGGCAAGTACCTGGCCGTCGGCGCCATCGAACCGCAATTCTTCGCGGCGCTGCTGACCGGGCTCGGCCTGTCGCCCGATGAAGTGCCCAGTCAGCTCGACATCGGCTCGTACCAACGGATGTACGACGCCTTCGCGACGCGCTTCGCCAGCCGGACCCGCGACGAATGGACGGAAATTTTCGCGGGCACCGACGCGTGCGTCACCCCGGTGTTGACCTGGAGCGAAGCCGCCACCAACGACCATTTGAAGGCTCGGTCGACGGTGATCAACGCCCACGGCGTCGAACAGGCCGCTCCCGCGCCGCGCTTCTCCCGAACTCCAGCCGGCCCAGTCGGGCCGCCGCCCGCCACAACCACACCGCTTGACGAAATCGGCTGGTAAGTAGAGATTTACGGCGAACACCGTCCGCGCGTGGGTCGCTGGGGTTAGTTTGTCATCAGTGGCTGTAAAAGCATCACGGGAATTTGTCGTTGACGCGCCGCCGGAAGTGGTCATGGACGCGCTGACAGATGTCGGCGTCCTTTCATCGTGGTCGCCGCTACACAAACACGTCGAAGTGATCGACCGTTATCCCGACGGCCTGCCCCATCATGTCAGGGCCACGATCAAGATTCTGGGGCTCGTCGACAAAGAGATCCTGGAATATCACTGGGGTCCCGACTGGGTCGTGTATGACGCCAAGGGGACCGCCCAACAGCATGGGCAGCACGTCGAGTACAACCTCAAACCCGAGGGTCTCGACAAGACGCGCGTGCGTTTCGACATCACCGTCGAACCGGCGGGGCCCATTCCCGGATTCGTCGTCAAGCGGGCCACGGAAAACGTTCTCAACGCCGCGGTGAAGGGGCTCAGCGAGCTGGTGACGGGCGGTGGGGAATCGGGCGGTGCGACTTAACTAGTGGCCGTACAAGCGTCGTCGGAAATTGTCATTGACGCGCCCCCGGAAGTGATCATGGAGGCGCTCGCCGACATGGACACCGTGCCGTCGTGGTCCGCGGTGCACAAGAAGGCCGAAGTCATCGACACCCATCCCGACGGGCGACCGTGCCACGTCAAGGTGACGATCAGAGTGATGGGCATCATCGACACGCAGTTCCTCGAGTACCACTGGGGTCCGGACTGGATGGTGTGGGATGCCAAAAAGACCATCCACCAACACGGCCAGCACGGCGAGTACAACCTGACCCGCGAGGGGGATGACAAGACCCGGGTGCGATTCGGCATCACCGTGGAACCATCCGCGCCACTGCCTGAGTTCTTGATCAACCGGGCCCGCAAGAAGATCTTGCATGCCGCGCTGGAGGGCCTTCGGAAGCGGGTTATGGGCCCCGGCCCGGCTACGTAGCCGCTCGGTTCCGCAGCGCGGCCAGTCGCCTGATCGCCTCGTCGAGGGTGTCGTCGCGTTTGCAGAACGTGAAGCGCACCAAGTGATTCCACACGTCGGCGTGGGGTGCCGCAGGATCGCAGAACGCCGACATCGGGATCGCCGCCACGCCGACCTTCACCGGGAGCGCAGCGCAAAAGGCGGCGCTGTCGTCGTACCCGAGCGGGCGTGGGTCGGCGCACAGGAAATAGGTGCCGTCGCTGTCGTGCACCGCGAAGCCGATCTCGGTCAGCCCGGCGGCCAGCCGGTCCCGCCTTGCCTGCAACGAGCGCCGAAGCTCGCCAACCCAGGCGTCCTCGGTGTCCAGCGCGAGAGCCACCGCGGGCTGGAACGGGGCGCCGCCGACGTAACTCAGATACTGTTTGGCCGCGCGCACCCCGGCGATGAGTTGCGATGGGCCGCAGGCCCACCCGATCTTCCATCCGGTGCAGTTGAACATTTTGGCCGCGCTGGAGATGGTCACCGTGCGCTCGGCCATGCCGTCGAAGCCTGCCAGCGGGACATGGCGGTTGCCGTCATACACCAGGTGTTCGTACACCTCATCGGTGATCACCAAAAGGTCGGCGGCCACCGCGATCTCGGCGATGGCCGTGAGATCCGACGCGCTCAGCACCGTGCCGGTGGGGTTGTGCGGCGAGTTGACGATCAGCGCGCGGGTCCGCGGCGTCACCGCCCGCCGCAGAGCGTCGGCGTCCAGCGCGAAGCCGCGGCCATCGGGCACCAGCGGCACGGCCACCCGGTGCGCGCCGGCCATCGCCACCACCGGCGAGTAGGAATCGTAGAAGGGTTCGATGAGGATCACCTCCGAGCCCGGCTCGATCAGCCCGATCACCGCCGCGGCGATGGCTTCGGTGGCCCCGACCGTCACCAACACCTCGGTGTCGGGGTCGTAGTCGATGCCGAAGTGCCGCCCGCGATGGGCGGCGATGGCCTGGCGCAGCGGTGCGATGCCGATGCCGGGCGGGTATTGGTTGACGCCGGCGGCGATGGCGTCCTGCGCGGCTTTCAGCAATGCGGGGGGCCCGTCCTCGTCGGGGAAGCCCTGGCCGAGGTTCACCGCGCCGATCCGCGCGGCCAGGGCCGACATCTCGGCGAACACCGTGGTCGCGTACGGCCGCAGTCGCGACACCGTCATGGTGGTTGAGCTTAAGGCCGGGAAAGATGCGCGCCGCTGCCCGGCGTGGGGCGGAGGGCCCAGCTCGCGGGCAGAGCCGGGCATTCGAGCCTTGGGACGCTTTGTCACACCTGCCACATTGGCCCCTGGCCTGAGGAACACCTTTTGGTGCCCGCCTACGCGCGACAATGACCTGACACTAGAGTCGTGTCGCTATGAGGTGGGCAGTTTGTGCACCGACCGCCGCAGAGACTCGAGAGACTGATGTGGCGACCGCAGCTGGCCGCACATTCGGCGGTGTGCCGGCGGCCGGCCGCACACTTGGGTGCGATCCCCGCACGCGCTGACCAGCGACATCCCGCCCAACCAACAGGTTGGCCGGGGGCCCTGTTAGGGTGCTGGTACTGGACCTAGTGTTAAAGACGGATCCGAACCCCCATTTGTGAAGAGGAAGCCGACATGTCCGAAGAAGCCTTCATCTACGAGGCCATCCGCACACCGCGCGGGAAGCAGCGCAATGGATCGCTGAACGAGGTCAAGCCGCTGAACCTGGTCGTGGGCCTGGTCGACGAGCTGCGTAAGCGCAACCCCGACCTCGACGAGAACCTGATCAGCGACATGATTCTCGGCGTGGTCTCACCGGTCGGCGACCAGGGCGGCGACATCGCCCGCACCGCGGTGCTGGCGGCCGGGCTGCCCGAAACCACCGGCGGTGTGCAGCTCAACCGGTTCTGCGCCTCGGGTCTGGAGGCGGTCAACACCGCCGCCCAGAAGGTGCGATCCGGCTGGGACGACATGGTGCTGGCCGGCGGTGTGGAGTCGATGAGCCGCGTCCCGATGGGCTCCGACGGCGGCGCCTGGGCGACCGACCCCGAGACCAACTACCAGATCGGCTTCGTGCCGCAGGGCATCGGCGCCGACCTGATCGCCACCATCGAGGGTTTCTCCCGCGACGACGTCGACGCCTACGCGCTGCGCTCGCAGCAGAAGGCCGCCGAGGCCTGGTCGGGCGGCTACTTCGCCAAGTCAGTTGTGCCGGTGCGCGACCAGAACGGCCTGGTGATTCTCGACCACGACGAGCACATGCGGCCCGACACCACGATGGAGGGCCTGGCTAAGCTGAAGACGGCCTTCGACGGCGTCGGCGAGATGGGCGGCTTCGACGACGTGGCGCTGCAGAAGTACCACTGGGTCGAAAAGATCAACCACGTCCACACCGGCGGCAACAGCTCCGGAATCGTCGACGGCGCCGCGCTGGTCCTCGTCGGTTCGGAGGCGGCGGGCAAGTCGCAGGGGCTGACCCCGCGGGCGCGCATCGTGGCCACCGCCACCAGCGGCGCGGACCCGGTCATCATGCTCACCGGCCCCACCCCCGCCACCCGCAAGGTGCTGGACCGGGCCGGACTGACGATCGACGACATCGACCTGTTCGAACTGAACGAGGCGTTCGCGTCGGTCGTCCTGAAGTTCCAGAAGGACCTCAAAATCCCGGACGAGAAGCTCAACGTCAACGGTGGCGCCATCGCGATGGGCCACCCGCTGGGCGCCACCGGCGCCATGATCACCGGCACCATGGTCGACGAACTCGAGCGCCGCAACGCGCGTCGCGCGCTGGTCACGCTGTGCATCGGCGGCGGCATGGGTGTCGCCACCATCATCGAGAGGGTTTAAGACCATGGCAGAGAACACCATTGCGTGGGATAAGGACGCCGACGGCATCGTCACGTTGACGCTTGACGACCCCACCGGCTCGGCCAACGTGATGAACGAGCACTACGCCGAGTCCATGCACAACGCGGTCGAACGCCTTGTCGCCGAGAAGGATTCGATCACCGGCGTGGTCATCACCAGCGCGAAGAAGACCTTCTTCGCCGGCGGCGACCTGAAGGGCATGATCAAGCTCGGCCCCGAGAACGCGGGTGAGGCTTTCGACACCGTCGAGGCGGTCAAGCGCGACCTGCGCGCCCTCGAGACCCTCGGCAGGCCCGTGGTGGCCGCCATCAACGGCGCCGCGCTCGGCGGCGGCCTCGAGATCGCGCTGGCCTGTCACCACCGCATCGCCGCCGACGTCAAGGGCCTCGTCGTCGGTCTGCCCGAGGTCACGCTGGGCCTGCTGCCCGGCGGGGGCGGGGTAACCCGCACCGTGCGGATGTTCGGCATCCAGAACGCGTTCATGAACATCCTGTCGCAGGGCACCCGCTTCAAGCCGGACAAGGCCAAGGAAATCGGCCTGGTCGATGAGCGCGTCGGCTCGGTCGAGGAACTGGTGCCGAGGGCGAAGGCTTGGATAAAAGAGGAGCTCAAGGACAACCCCGACCGTGTCTTCGTCCAGCCGTGGGATGCGAAGGGCTACAAGATGCCCGGCGGCACCCCGTCCAGCCCGGCGCTGGCCGGCATCCTGCCGTCGTTCCCGGCGCTGCTGCGCAAGCAGCTCAAGGGCGCACCGATGCCGGCGCCGCGGGCCATCCTGGACGCGGCCGTCGAGGGCGCGCAGGTGGACTTCGACACCGCCAGCCGCATCGAGAGCCGCTACTTCACGCAGCTCGTCACCGGCCAGGTCGCCAAGAACATGATCCAGGCGTTCTTCTTCGACCTGCAGCACATCAACGGCGGCGGCTCGCGGCCGGAGGGAATCGGCAAGACGCCGATCAACAAGATCGGCGTGCTGGGCGCGGGCATGATGGGCGCCGGCATCGCGTACGTGTCGGCCAAGGCCGGCTTTGAAGTGGTGCTCAAAGATGTGAGCGCGGAAGCTGCCGCTAAGGGCAAGGGCTACTCGGAAAAGCTTGAGGCTAAGGCACTTCAACGCGGCAAGACCACCGAGGAGAAGAGCAAGGCGCTGCTGGACCGCATCACGCCGACGGCCGACGCCGCCGACTTCAAGGGCGTCGACTTCGTGATCGAGGCGGTGTTCGAGAGCCAGGACCTCAAGCACAAGGTGTTTGGTGAGATCGAGGACGTCGTCGAGCCCAACGCCCTGCTCGGGTCGAACACCTCGACGCTGCCGATCACCGGTCTGGCGACCGGCGTGAAGCGCCAAGAGGACTTCCTCGGGATCCACTTCTTCTCACCGGTCGACAAGATGCCGCTGGTGGAAATCATCAAGGGCGAGAAGACTTCTGACGAGGCGCTGGCCCGGGTGTTCGACTACACGCTGGCCATCGGCAAGACCCCGATCGTCGTCAACGACAGCCGCGGCTTCTTCACCAGCCGCGTCATCGGCACGTTCGTGAACGAGGCGCTGGCGATGCTCGGCGAAGGCGTCGAGCCCGCCAGCGTCGAGCACGCCGGTTCGCAGGCCGGCTACCCCGCGCCGCCGCTGCAGCTGTCCGACGAGCTCAACCTGGAGCTGATGCACAAGATCGCCGTCGCCAGCCGCAAGGGTGTCGAGGACGCGGGCGGCACCTACGAGCCGCACCCGGCGGAAGCCGTGGTCGAGAAGATGATCGAGATCGGCCGGCCGTCGCGGTTGAAGGGCGCGGGCTTCTACGAGTACGCCGACGGCAAGCGCACCAGCCTGTGGCCGGGCCTGCGGGAGACGTTCAAGTCCGGTTCCTCACAGCCACCGCTGCAGGACATGATCGACCGGATGCTGTTCGCCGAGGCGCTGGAAACCCAGAAGTGCCTGGACGAGGGTGTGCTGACGTCGACCGCCGATGCCAACATCGGGTCGATCATGGGCATCGGCTTCCCGCCTTACACCGGTGGTAGCGCGCAGTTCATCGTCGGATATCAGGGCCCGGCCGGCACGGGCAAGGAAGCCTTCGTGGCCCGGGCCCGGGAGCTGGCGGCCAAGTACGGCGACCGCTTCCTGCCGCCGGACTCGCTTACGTAGACCCCGCCAGCCCGCGCGAGCAGACGCGAAAGCCCCCAAAACACCCTGTTTTAGGGGGCTTTCGCGTCTGCTCGGCCGGGAAGGGTCAGGCGGGGCGTGCCCAACGGTATGCCTAATCAGCGTTACAGGCCGCGGCGATCCGGCGCCATTGCTCGCGGGGGAAGGCGCTCGGGTCGGCCAGCAGCACCTGGACGCAGACGTGGTCGGCGCCGGCGGCTTGATGCTCGGCGACCCTGCGCATGATGGCCCCTTCGTCGCCCCACGCGATGATCGCGTCGAAGAGTCGATCGCTCACCTGTGCCAGATCGTCCTCAGAAAACCCGCTGCGCAGCAGGTTGTTGGCGTAGTTGGGCAACGCCAAATACGCACGGAGCCAATCGGTTCCGATGCGGTGCGCCTCATCGGCGGTGTCACACAGGATCACGGTCTGCTCCGGCAGCAGCAAGGGTCCGTCGCCCAAAGTCGAACGGGCAGAAGCGGTGTGCTCCGGGGTGACGAGGTAAGGGTGGGCCCCGCGGGCGCGGGTCGCGGACAGCGTCAGCATTTTCGGGCCGAGCGCGGCGAGGACCCGCGCGTCGGCCGGCACTGGTTGCGGCGCGGCGTCCAACCCGTCCAGGAACGACGCCGTCGCCGCCAGCGGTTTGCGATAGCGCCCGGGCGCGCCGGCGTCGATCAGCGGCGCGTGGCTGACCCCGATACCGAGCAGGAAGCGCTCGCCGTGCTCAGCGGTCAGGGCAGCGTACGATGCGGCAACATCGCCGGCCGAATGCATCCAGAGATTCAGGATTCCCGTGGCGATGACTGCCCGCGTGGTCGCGGTGAGCAGCCGTCCCACCGCGTCGAACACCGGCCCGCCCACATCGGGAATCCACAGCGCCGTGAAGCCAAGCTCGTCCAATTCAGCTGCTGCGTCAGCGATTTCGGCTGGATCGCCGTAGCGCAGTTGACTGCTCCACACCCCGACACCGGCAAGGTCCATTGGCGATCATCCCTTTCTTGTCACGCCCCGGCTTCGCTGTAGTTGGGCACCTGCATCGAGTCGTGCATGCGCACACCCTTGGTGTTGGGCTTCGCCAGTGCCCTGGAAAGCGACCCGGGCATCAATGAGACTAACTGGGCCCCACGGGTTAAGGCCCAAACCCCGGCTCGGGAGCCGGGGATGATGCCCCTGGCGGCGCCCCGCGCGAAGGCCCGGCTGAGATGCACCGGCTCGCGCATCTGTAGCTCGTAGGCGGCGAACGCGCGCAGGTGATCGCCGTCGGCGCGGGCCAGCTCCCCGGCGAGCACGTAGGCGCCGAGGACCGCGAGGCTGGTGCTGCCGCCGACGGCGGGGCCGGGGCAGTACCCGGCGTCGCCGACGAGGGTGACCCGTCGGCGCGACCAGATGTTCATCCGTAGTTGGCTGATCGCATCGAAGTAGAACGCCTGCGTCCCGTCGATCTGCGCCAGCCAGCCGTCCACCTGGGAGTGCATGGCCGCGAAGGTGTCGCGCAGTAATTCCTTCTGCCGCGACGAATCGCGGTGATCGTAGTCGAGCTCCTCTTTGCTGCGGAACATGAACACCACCCGGGCATCGTCCAGATGCTCGGCAGTGTAGATGGCCGCGAGGCGACCGACGCCGATGTGCCCGACCATCTCGCCGGGGACGGCCAGTGCCTTGGGCGCCGACACCACCGCCAGGTATCCGCCGATGAAGCGGGTGAGCGCGGCTTCCTCGCCAAAGACCAGGCGCCGAACGTTGGAGTGCAGCCCGTCGGCGCCGACGACGACGTCGAAGCTGCGGGTGGGGGAGCGCTCGAAGGTCACCTCGCCGTCCGGCTCGATCGTCGTAATGGAGTCGCCGAAAAGGTATTCGACGTCGTCGCGGCCGGCGTCGTAGTAAATCTCGCTGAGATCGTCGCGCATGATTTCCACGTGCCGGTCCGATGCGATGCCGACGAGCTTGGTCAGGTCGATCTCGGTGGGCCGGGGCCGGCCTTCCCGATACATCGTCAGGCGGTTCGTGCCGGTGGCGAGTTCCTCGATGCGCGGCAAAACGCCCATCTTCGCCGAGATCTCCATCGCCGGGCGGAACAGGTCGACGGCGTGGCCGCCAGTCTTGCGCAGCGTCGCCGCGCGCTCGACGACGGTGACGTCGAAGCCGTGGCGGGTAAGCCAATACGCCACCACCGGTCCGGCGATGCTGGCGCCGGAGATCAGAACCCGCATGACGACCTTCCGCTTACCTAACCTTCGGTAAGCCTAATGGCCGGTGCTGGGCGCAGCGGACAGCGTTACGGGCTGCTCTGGTCCTGGGCATTCTGCGTGAAGATGTCGCCCGAGGTCTGGCCCTGGTCGTTGACGAAGTTGGTGTCGTCGGTGGCGAACGGCGCGGTGGCCGACGGACCGGATGCGACAACGGTTCCGGGCTCAACATGTGGCGAGGCGCTGAATAGCGCGAGCGCCGCGACGGTCGCGGCTCCCGCGAAGATCAGTTGCGCCACGCGGATTTGTCGACGCCGAACGTCGGATACAGCTGTTTCGTGCCGGAGGTCTGTCATCCATCCTGTTTAGGACTTCGTTGTCGGGAGCGGCTGGGCGCGAGCTATCGATACGCTGTGAGGCCGAGCCGTCACCGGGCTACAGTCCCTTGCTATGCGCTTCGGTCTCTTCATCCCGCAAGGCTGGCGATTGGATCTGGTCGGCATCGACCCCGAGAAACACTGGGCGGTGATGCGCGACCTGGCCGCCTACGCCGACAACAGCGCCTGGGACTCGCTGTGGGTCTACGACCACTTCCACACGGTCCCGATGCCAACGGGCGAGGCCACCCACGAGGCGTGGTCGCTGATGGCGGCGTACGCGGCGACCACCTCGCGGATCAAACTCGGCCAGATGTGCACCGCGATGAGCTACCGCAATCCGGTGTATCTGGCCAAGGTGGCCGCGACCGCCGACATCATCTCGGGCGGGCGGATTCAGATGGGAATCGGCGGCGGCTGGTACGAACACGAGTGGCGCGCTTACGGTTACGGGTTCCCGTCGGCTAAGGTGCGGTTGGCCCGGCTGGACGAAGGCGTGCAGATCATGCGCGACGCCTGGCGCGACGGCAAAGTCAGTTTCGACGGCGAGCACTATCAGGTCGACGGCGCGATCGTCGCCCCGAAGCCTTTGCAGGGCAACGGTATACCGCTGTGGATCGCCGGCGGTGGGGAGAAGGTGACGTTGCGCATCGCCGCCAAATACGCGCAGTACACCAACTTCACCCCGGAGCTCGAGGCATTCGCCCACAAGTCGGAGGTGCTGGCAGCGCATTGCCGCGACGTGGGCACCGACTTCGAGGGGATCGTGCGTTCGGTCAATGTCAACGCGGTCATCGGCACATCGGACGCCGACGTCAAGGATCGGCTGCAACGGGTGCGCGACCGGTTGGTCGGCTATGTGCCGGAGGCGGCTGCCGATGCGATGATCGCCGGCACCACCGGACCGGAGTCGGCGGTGGGTACAACCGAACAAGTGATCGAGCGGATCGCGAGGATCCGCGACCTTGGATGCGGGTACGCGATCTGCTATTTCCCGGAGGCCGCGTACGACCGCTCGGGTATCGAGCTATTCGAACGGGACGTCATTCCCGCGCTGCGTTAGATGTCCGTGGTGGCGTACCGCGTCTTGACGGGAGGCGCGGCCAGCAGGGGAGGAAGCTCGGTAACTTTTCCCGGGCCGGCGCGGAAGGCACGGTAGGCCTCGTCGTGCTCGACGGTGTCCCAGAGTTCGTAAATGACCCAGTGCGCTTCGTCGTCCTCATCGACGAGCACGTCGGTCGCGAGGTTCCCGTCGAACGCGCGGGTGCGTTGGAGCGTCCGGCGCATGAGATCCCGCGCCGCAGGCACCGCCTCGGGCTTCAGCCTGAGTTCGAGTAGCACCGTGACGGGCATGGTCGTCTCCTCACATCGCGTCGGGGTCGCACTTGGGGCTTCGCCACGATAACGCGTTGTGAGGGCGAGCCGGCGGTCACATCGGCCATACATTTCCCTCGCGGGAGGGGCTCTGGTTACCGAGCGCGATGCGGACGACCGGCGATGAGAATGCGGTTTCCACTTTTCGGAAAGCTGTTATACGGTTCAGTGAGCATGGTTCTGTTCGACACTGGAGGATCCCTTGACGCAGAAGGCACTCGCCCCGGAAATCTCCACCTGGCCCGACGAGAACCCGCAGCTGATCGGGAGTCGTTGCGGCAACTGTGGCGCCACGACCTTCCCCGTCCAGCAGTGGTGCCCGCGCTGCAGCGGGGACGAGATGACCGAGTTGACGTTGCCGCGCCGCGGGACCCTCGTCGCATGGACCACACAGGGCTTCCCGCCCGGAGCGCCCTTTGCCGGTCCGACCGGTAAGGACTTCGTGCCGTTCGGGGTCGGGCTGGTCCAGCTGGGCGACATCATTCGAGTCGAGGGTCGGCTGACCGAAAACGACCCGGGCAAGCTGCAATTCGGTCAGGAGGTCGAGCTGACCATGGTGCCGTTGACCACCGACGAGGAGGGCGCCGACGTCATGACGTTCGCCTTCCAGCCGGTCTAGTGGCGATCGCGAGCGCGGCGAAGCCGGGTGAAGCGGGTCGCCACCATCTACCCAGGAGGAGCCTGAGATGACTAACGATGTGGCCATCATCGGCGTGGGCCTGCATCCGTTCGGCAGGTTCGACAAGAGTTGCATGCAGATGGGTGCCGAGGCCATCCAATCCGCGCTGAGCGATGCCGGTGTGGACTGGAAGGACATCCAGTTCGGCTTCGGTGGCAGCCACGAAATCTCCAACCCCGACGCGGTAACCCGCCTTGTCGGCCTGACCGGCATCACGTTCACCAACGTGTTCAACGCCTGTGCCACCGCGGCCAGCGCCATTCAGCAGACCGCCGACACGATCCGGTTGGGCAAGTACGACATCGGCATCGCCATCGGCATGGACAAGCACCCACGCGGCGCGTTCACCGACGAACCGTCCTGCCTCGGGTTACCGCGTTGGTATGGCGAGAACGGGCAGTTCGTGACCACCAAGTTCTTCGGAATGAAGGCCAACAAGTACATCCACGACCACAACATCTCCCAGGCCACGCTGGCCAAGGTCGCGGCCAAGAACTTCCGCAACGGCGCACTGAATCCAAACGCGTTCCGCCGCAAGCCGATCCCCGAGGAAGAGATCCTCAACTCGGCCGTGCTCAACTACCCGCTGACCCAGTACATGTTCTGCGCACCCGACGAGGGCGCCGCCGCGCTCATCATGTGCCGTGGTGACCTGGCGCACAAGTTCACCGACAAGCCGGTGTACGTGCGCGCCTGCGAGATCCGGACCCGCCGTTACGGCGCCTACGAAGTGCACGCCACGTCGGCTCCGTTGGACGAGGATGCCTCACCGACCGTGTACGCCGCCAAGGCCGCCTACGAGGCCGCGGGCGTGGGGCCCGAGGATGTCGACGTCGCCCAGCTGCAAGACACCGACGCCGGCGCCGAGGTGATCCACATGGCCGAGACGGGCCTGTGCGCCGACGGCGAGCAAGAGAAACTGGTGGCCGACGGTGCCACCGAGATCCACGGCTCGATGCCCGTCAACACCGACGGCGGGTTGATTGCCAACGGCGAGCCGATCGGCGCGTCGGGGCTGCGGCAGATGCACGAGCTGGTGCGCCAGTTGCGGGGCCAGGCGGGGGAGCGTCAGGTGCCCGGCAACCCGCGCGTGGGCCTGGCTCAGGTATACGGCGCGCCGGGCACCGCGTCGGCGACCATCCTGTCGCTCTAGCTTCTCACGCGAACAGACGCAAAAGCCCCCATTTCGGTACGAAATTGGGGGCTTTTGCGTCTGCTCGGCCTTAAATCGCGGGCCCGAGTAGGTCGTCCGCGTCGCGGATGATGTAGCCGTAGCCTTGCTCCGCCAGGAAGCGCTGGCGGTGTGCGGCGTATTCGGCGTCCAGGCTGTCCCGGGCCACCACCGAATAGAAGATCGCGCCGCCGCCGTCGGCCTTCGGACGCAGTAGCCGGCCCAGCCGCTGGGCCTCCTCTTGGCGTGAACCGAACGTTCCCGAAACCTGCACGGCCACAGACGCTTCCGGCAAGTCGATGGAGAAGTTGGCTACTTTGGACACCACCAGGGTGGACACCTCGCCGCGGCGAAAGGCGTCGAACAACGCTTCCCGTTCCTTGGTCCGGGTCGATCCCTGGATCACCGGGGCGTTCAACTCGGCGCCGAGCTCGTCAAGCTGATCCAGGTACGCGCCGATCACCAGGGTCTGCTCGCCGGGGTGCTTTTCCAGAATCGACTTCACCACAGCGATTTTGGTGTGCACCGTCGAACACAGCTTGTAGCGCTCTTCGGGTTCGGCGGTGGCGTACATCATCCGCTCGCTGTCGGTCATGGTGACCCGCACCTCGATGCATTCCGCCGGCGCGATCCAGCCCTGCGCCTCGATGTCCTTCCACGGCGCGTCATAGCGCTTCGGTCCGATCAGGGAAAACACGTCTCCCTCGCGGCCGTCTTCGCGGATCAACGTGGCGGTCAGCCCCAGTCGCCGCTTGGACTGCAGGTCCGCGGTCATCCGGAACACCGGCGCCGGCAGCAGGTGCACCTCGTCGTAGATGATGAGCCCCCAGTCGCGGCTGTCGAAAAGCTCCAGGTGCCGGTATTCGCCCTTGGTGCGGCGGGTGATCATCTGATACGTCGAGATGGTGACCGGCCGGATCTCCTTGCGCTCGCCGGAGTATTCGCCGATCTCGTCCTCGGTCAGCGAGGTGCGTGCGACGAGCTCGCGTTTCCATTGCCGGGCGGCGACGATGTTGGTCACCAGAATCAGCGTCGTCGCACCGGCTTTGGCCATCGCGGCCGCGCCGACGAGCGTCTTGCCGGCGCCGCACGGAAGCACCACCACCCCGGAGCCGCCGGACCAGAACGAGTCCGCGGCCAGCTGCTGATAATCGCGCAGGTGCCAGCCGTCCTGCTCCAGGCTGATCGGGTGCGCCTCGCCGTCGACGTAACCGGCGAGATCCTCTGCGGGCCAGCCGATCTTGAGGAGCATCTGCTTGATCCGGCCGCGCTCGCTGTTGTGGACGACGACGGTATCGTCGTCGATCCGGGCGCCGAGCATCGGCGCGATCTTCTTGTTGCGCAGCACCTCGGCGAGCACCGCGCGATCGAAGCTCACCAGGGTCAGGCCGTGCGCCGGGTGTTTGACCAGCTGCAGCCGGCCATAGCGGGCCATGGTGTCGACGATGTCGACCAGCAGCGGCTGGGGCACCGCGTAGCGGGAGAAACTGACCAGCGCGTCGACGACCTGTTCGGCGTCATGGCCGGCGGCGCGGGCGTTCCACAGCGCCAGCGGTGTGATGCGGTAGGTGTGCACGTGCTCGGGCGCGCGTTCCAGCTCGGCGAACGGCGCGATGGCGGCGCGTGCCGCGCCGGCCAGCTCGTGATCCATTTCGAGCAGCACCGTCTTATCGGACTGGACAATCAACGGTCCGTCGCTCACTGTGCGCCACTCCTCTCCCCCGCAAGCGGGTGGTACCCCACATCACTCCGGCTCTGCATCGTCGCCGGCGCGCATGTCCCCCATTATTCAGTCGCCGGCCGACACCACCGACGTGATGCGGTGGATGGCGAAGTCACGCAGCCGCCCGGACGCCGAGTCGAAGGCCACCAGCTGCCCGCCCCGTATGGAGATCGGTGACACCACCCGCTGGGTTGCCACGCCGGCGGCGTCGAGGTAGCCGATCACCAATGTGTCCTGGTCCCTGGCCGCGCGCTGCAGCAGCGACATGGTGACGGCGGGATCGACGCGAATATTCCCGAACGGTGCGGCGGTCACCTTCCGCAGCACCGAGACGACGGCGTTCAGCGTCTCGCCGCTGGGCCGCGACGGGGGCCGGTACGGCCGGCGCTGCTGCGGGGTGGGCACCCTGGCTCCACGAGGCCGGACATCGACGATGGAGCCGGAGGAGTCCTCGGCGGCCGGGGCGAAGCCCGCTTTCCGCAACCTGACGAGCACCTCGGCGATCGGCGCCGGCGACACCGCGACCGTCGGCGCCAGGGCGCGCAAGTGTAGGTCCTCGGCGGCCGCCACCGCCTGGGCCAACAGCGCCGGGTCCTCGCACCGCACGAACGACGCGGCCATGCCGATTCGGAGCTGGCCATGCCGACGGGCGACGTCATCGATGAGGTATGTGAGGCCTTGCGGCACCGGGGTTTTGGAGTGCTTGCTGAAAAGATCGTGCATCCAGTCACGGGTCTTGCCGATGTCGAGGGCATGCCGGATGGACTGCTCGCTGATGCGGTACACCATCGCCGTGCCGGCCGATTCGACGGTGGCGACGGTGGCCAGGTCCTCGGCGAGGTCGCGTTGTAGCGGCCCGGGTACCACGATGGTCAGGTCGGCCTGCAGCAGGAAGTGGTCGATCGGTGCGGGCATCGCCCGCGTCATCGCGTGCACGGCGACCTCCGGATCGCCGAATTCGTCGAGCAGCGCTCGGCCGGGCGTGCTGATCGCCCCGCGACCTACCAGGCCCAGCGCATGGCTTTCGGCCAGTAGATCGGACACGGGCCGCGGCTGCAGCCGCCTGGCCCAGCGCGGACGCCGCCAGATCAGCGCCGCCGAGGCCGTGACGTTATCGACGCCCACCCCGGGCGGCAGCCCGGACAGCATGCCCAGCAGCAGTCGGCGGTCCAGCGGCGCGGCCGTCGAGTAGAGCGAGTCCGTAAGGGCGCCATAGGGTTTGGCGTCGGGACCGCGGGTGCCGATCAACGCCGGCCGGCCCGGCAGGTCAAGCCAGGTGCTGGCCAGCAGGTGCCAACGCTCGGCGGCTGACATCGCGGCGAACCGTTCCGTGGCCGCCGTCGGCGCCCAGTACGGTCCGTCACCGGCAGCGGGTTCCCGGTCGGGCATGCCGCTGGCGATCAAACCGGCCGCGGCGGCGACCTCTAGGATCAGGCCCAGCCGTGGCTCCTCAACGCCGGTCGCTTTGGCCAGCCGCTTGATGTCGCGAATCCCCAGTCCGCCGCTGCGCAGCTCGGAAACCGGTGCGGCGCCGAGGGTTTGAAGCAGCACGTCGAACTCGCGGAGCAGGTCGATGACGGCTCCCGCCCCCACCGCATCCACATCGTCGGCGGTGGTGGTCGACACCACCGGGTCGGGGGCCGTCAGCTGCATGGGACCGGGTTCCTCGCCCCGCAGCACCTGCCCGACGTGCCGGGGCAAGATCACGGTGTCGGCATCGATGCGCCGCAGCAGGCCCATCGCCAGCAGCTGCGGCACCGGCCGATCCGCCGGGGCACCGGGCGCGGCGTCGCGGGTGCGGCCCATCGGCGAACCCTCGAGCAGTTTGTACAGCACGTCGAGCTGCGCCTGGTCGAGGGCGTCGATGAGCCCGGCGATCTCCTCGCCCGTGCGTGAGCTGTCCTCGAGCGTCACTTGCCCCGGGTGCCACGGCAAAGCCGTGCCGGCGTCGGCGGCCACCCGGACCGCGGCATCGCCCCAGACCAGGGCGCGCTGCCTGAGGTCGTCCAGCGCGCCGATCACGTCGGCTTCGGGAGCGCGGTCACCGATGAGCGCGAGCAGCTTGGCGGTGGGAACCGGCGCGGAATCGGCCTGCAGCACCAGCAGCGCGTCGAGCACCGCCAGCCGCAAGAAGTCCAGGTCGTCGGTGCCGGCCTTGACCGACTGACGCGCCTGCGCACGCGCGGCCAGCGCCGCGATGCTGCCCGGCGGGGGTTGGGCGAGGTCTGGCCGTAATTCGAGCAGTCGGATCAGCCGCTCGTCGGGCAAGTCGGCCAGCCAGGACCCCAGCGGGATATCCGGCGTGTTGTCGGTCATTGCTGACCAGCGTAAAGCAGTCTTCCCGACCCACCGGTACCCAAAGCCCACGGTCAGCGTGGGCTTGCGCCACGTGTGCGCGCGCGACCTGTCAGAATGGACCCCGTGGCTGACACTGCTGAAGGCAAGGCGCGCAAGACCAACTACGTCGACAACGGCTGGCCGACGACAGACCCGGACGACCACGCCGTGAGCGAACTGGTGAGCGATCGGACCGGTGCGTTGTCGCCCTTCGGTGAGCTGGCCTTCCCGTTGCCCGCAACCGACCTGCCGTACGTTCACCCGGTTACGGTCGTCAACCGGTAGGGTCGCCCGGATGGCTAGGGCCCCAGAGGCCTCCGAGGCCTCGTCACGCACGCTCTCGCACCTGGATGAGCGGGGTGCGGCGCACATGGTCGATGTCACGGAAAAGGGCGCCACTAAGCGCACTGCCGTCGCGGCGGGTGCCTTGCGCACCTCGCCGCAGGTGGTGGCGCTCGTCTCGACCGGTGGCCTGCCCAAGGGCGATGCGTTGGCCACCGCGCGGGTGGCGGGCATTCTGGCGGCAAAGCGCACCAGCGACCTGATTCCGCTCTGCCATCAGCTCGCACTCACCGGGGTCGACGTCGATTTCACCGTCGGCGATTCGGACATCGAGATCACCGCGACCGTGCGCAGCACCGACCGTACGGGTGTGGAGATGGAGGCGCTGACCGCCGTCAGCGTGGCAGGGCTCACGCTCTACGACATGATCAAGGCTGTTGACCCGGCCGCTCGTCTCGATGAGATTCGGGTACTCCGAAAAGAGGGCGGGAAAACCGGAAGTTGGGAGCGATGATGAGCGCGCGATCCGCACGGGTAGTCGTCGCGTCGACCCGTGCGTCGTCCGGCGTGTACGACGACCGATGCGGGCCGATCATCGCGGAATGGCTTGAACAGCACGGGTTTTCGCCCGTGCGGCCCGAGGTGGTGGCTGATGGGGAGCCGGTCGGCGAGGCGCTGTGTCGGGCGCTCGACGCCGAGGTCGACCTGATCATCACCTCTGGTGGCACCGGTATCTCGCCCAGCGACGGCACCCCGGACCAGACCGTGGCGGTGCTGGACTACATGATCCCGGGGCTGGCCGATGCGATCCGCCGCTCCGGGCTGCCGGAGGTGCCGACGTCGGTGCTGTCGCGCGGCGTATGCGGTGTGACCGGCCGCACGCTGATCGTGAATCTGCCGGGATCACCCGGCGGGGTACGCGATGGGCTCGGGGTGCTCGCCGACGTGCTCGATCACGCGCTCGACCAACTCGCCGGCGGGGATCACCAGGGATGACGCGCGTTTTGCGCGCCGCGATGACCGACGAGCCGGTTGTTCTGGCGGAGCATGAAGAACTGGTGGGCCACCAGTCGGCGGGAGCGGTTGTCGGGTTTGTCGGCGTGATTCGCGACCATGACGCGGGCCGCCGCGTGGTGCGGCTGGAGTATTCCGCGCACCCTTCGGCCGAGCAGGTCCTGGCCCAGGTGGTCGGCGAAGTCGCTGAGGAGTCCAGCGGGGTGCGGGCGATCGCGGCCAGCCACCGCATCGGCGTGCTGCGCATCGGGGAGGCGGCGCTGGTGGCCGCCGTTGCCGCCGACCATCGACAGGCGGCATTCGACACGTGCGCCCATCTGGTCGACACCATCAAGGCGCGGCTACCGGTGTGGAAGCATCAGTTCTTCGACGACGGAACCGAAGAATGGGTGGGCTCGGCCTAGAGGTGGCCCCGGCACCCTCCCGCGATCGGCAGGTTCGCGGGAGAGCGCCGAGCGTCTGAAATAGGCGGAGGCGTCAGCCGGCCTGGGACGGCTGCGCCAGAGCGTCCAGCGCATCGTTGCCGTGAATGTCCGCGCCCCGGATCGCTTCCCACAGTTGCCTGGTGTAGCCCACGGTCGAAGCGTGCTGTGGTTCAGCCGGCGCGGCGGCGAGGTCGCCGGAAGGCGGCGGCACATCCGCGGGGGGCGCGGGTGGCACGGCCTCCGCGGGGGGCGCGGCGTCCG
>NZ_JAOPWB010000321.1 GCF_025965855.1 Mycobacterium sp.
GCCTCGGTGATGTCCTGTATCTGGCCCACTCCGCCGCCGTTGAGCACCAACGACAGCGCCGCGAGCGTCTGCTCGGTGTTCGGGTAGGCACCGCCATGAGACAGCGGAATGAGTGAGCCGTCGCGCAGCTTGCCTTGCGGCGGTTGGTCTTTCGGTGGCGCCAGCTCGATGTGGTACGAACCCAGCAGACTGGTTGTGCCGATCTTGGCGATCGCGTTGGCGGGTAGCTTGACGTCGCCGTTGAGCTGCATGGTCACCAGCGCGTGCCAGCCCTGGCGCTCGATTTTGCTCACGTGGCCGACCGTCACGTCTGCGACCCGCACCCGCGAGTTCGGCTGGATGTTGTTCACATCGGGCATCTGCGCCTGTATTACGAAGGCGCCCGGGCCGTTGCCCTGCGTGCCGGGTAGTGGCAGCGAATTCAGCCCACGCCAGCCGCAGCCGGATATCCCGGTCGTCACCAGGATCATCATCAGACTCGCCGCCGCGCGGCGCGAGCGGCCGCCTCTCATGAGCCACCTCCGGGCGGCACCATCATGCCGGTCAGGCCCGCCGCGGGGTTGGTGGCCACGGTCCCACTGCCTGTCTGGATATCCGGCGCACCCGGAGCCGGTGCTTCGGCGGGCGGCGGCGCACCCGGGGGAGCCGCCGGCGGCGGACCAGGTGCCGGCGGTTGGTCCGGCGGCGGCGTATTCGCGGCCGGCGGAACATAGTCGGGCCGCATCTGATCCTCGCTGTAGGTGACCTCGTTGGGCCTTGCCTGTGCTCCGACGAAGAGGTTCTCCCCTAACGGCGGGAAGTTGTACTGGCGGTTCTTGACGATCGGCGCCATGTACTGCACGCAGAGTTTCGCCGCTTGTTCGCCTCCCAACCGGGAGGCGGCCTGGATCGCTCCGCAGAGGAAGGCGAGCGGGTTGGACATGTTGCTGCCCGCCAGCGCGCCGGTCAGCGCACCGTTGGACGGCTCGTAGATGTTGTTGAAGTTCTGCAATACCGTCGGACCGACGTGCAGCGTCTGCTTGATGTCGTCGAGGCTCTCAACCACCGCCTTGCTGATCGACGCAAGTTTGTCCGACGTGGTGCCCAGCGCCTCGCGGTTGTCCGCGACAAAGCTCTGCACGTCGGCCACGACCGCGTTGAGGTCCTCGGCCGCCTGACCGACCTTGTTCGGGTCGTCGGCCAACACCGACGACACCGCGGCCAGGTTGCGGTTCAGCTGCTCGAGCAGATCCGCGCTGTCGTGCAGCGCCGTCACCAACGTCGACAGATTTTTGAAAGTGGTGAAGATGTCTTTGCTGTGGTCGCCCAGCGCGGACACCGTCTGCGACAGTTTGATGACGGTGTCGCGGATGTTGGTGCCCTGCCCGCGCAGGTTGTCGGCGGCGGTGTTGATGAGCGCACCCAGCGTGCTGACGCCGCCCGGCTGAGTGGGCTTCAGCAAGTCGGTCAGCCGCTCAAGTTGCGCCCGCAGGTCATCCCACTCGACCGGGACCGCCGTGCGGTCCTGCGGAATGACCGCGCCATCGGCCATGGTGGGCCCGCCAGTGTATGGCGGCGTCAGCTGGATGGCCCGACCCGTCACCAGTTGCGGCGACAGGATCGCGGCCTTGGCATTGGCGGGGACTTTGTACTTGCTGTCGAACCAGAACCAAACCTTGGACCGCAGCGGCTGCGGTTCAATCTTTTCGACCTTGCCCACCGGCACGCCCCGGATGCGCACGTCGTCACCGACAAACACGCCGTTGCTGTTTTCGAAGTAGGCGACCACCACCGTTCGCGCGGCCTCATCGGCAGCTCGCATCGCGACGAACAGCCCGGCGACCAGCACCAGGGCCAGGATGGTCGCCAACGCCGTGCGGGACTGTCGCAGCCTCGTGATCACGGTTGACCTCCCGGACGCGACGGGCCCGGACCCACTTCCACATTGATCGGCGAGGGGGTCGGCTCAGGCACGGATTCGAGCCCGGGCGGCGCTGGCGCGGGCGGCCCAGGCGGCGGACCGCCCGGCGGGGGGGCCGGCGGTGGCTCCCGGTAGGGGTAGCAGCCGGGGCCGGGCAACGGCAAGCCGGGCAATGCGCACGGATGGTCACCCGGGTTGCCGGTGATCGCGTCCGGCAGGTTCAACCGCGGCTCGCCGCCCTGGCCTGTGCGCGGGTACGGCACCGGCAGCGCCGGGGTACCCGGCTGGCCGGTTTGCGGGTCCGTCAGCTGCGACGGCAGCAACGTGGCCGGGTCCAGCCCCAGGTCGGAGAACGCGGCGCTGATGAACGGCTGCACGAACTGGCCCGGCAGCAGATTCACCACGTATGCCTTGAAGAACGGCCCAGACGAGACGGACTCACCGAGCGACATGACGTAGTTGTTGATCAGTGGGATGGCCTGCTGCAGGCGCTCCTTGCGGTTTTCGACGATTGCCAGCACCCCGTTGAGCTTGTCCAGCGCCGGCCGCAGCTGCTGTCGGTTCTCGGCGATGAATCCCTTCAGTTGCCGCGACACCGCGGAGATATTCGTCCAGATATGGTCCAAAGCGGCGCTTTGTGTCCGCAGCTGCGCCAGCAGCGCGTTGGTGTCCCGCACCAGGCTGACAATCTGGTCGGTGCGCTTGGCCAGCACCCCGGTCGCTTTGGCGGCGTTGTCGAGCAGTCGGCGGACTTGGACGTCGCGCTCGTCTAGAGTTTGCGCAAGCCGCGCGACCCCCTGTACCGCGTCCTTCAGATCGGGCGGCGTATTGGCGAAGGTTTGGGCCAGGGTGGCCAGCGATCCCGACAGCTGGTTGGTGTCCAGCCCGCTGATCGTGGTGGCCAAGTCGCCAAGTGCGTCAGGCAGCTGGTAGGGCGACATCGTCCGCTCGATCGGGATGGGACCGTTGAGCTGGCGGTCGCCGCGGGGTATGACGTCGAGGATCTTGCTGCCCAACAGGCCTTTGGTTTTGATTCCCACCTCGGTGCGGTCCCCGAGACGAATGTTCTTGCCGACGTTGAACTTGACCAGCACACCAGGTCCGTCGAGTTCAATGCTGGACACCTTTCCCACCGGATAACCGGAGACCTCGACCCCGTTGCCGGTATGTAGCCCGCCCGCGTCGGCGAAATAGGCGGAGACGCTTTTGCCCTGGTTGACGAAGGGCAGCCGCTGGTAATTCAGTGCGGCCAGTACCAGCCCGGCGACCGCCGCGATGCCGACGGTGCCGATGATCAACGGATTGCGTTCAGAGAACGACTTCATTTCGGCGTACACCGTCCCGTGGCCTGACCGGCCACCTTGATGTACACCGGCTGGCCCCCTTTTCCGTTGACCTTGAGCACGACATCGCACAGATAGAAGGCGAAGAAGTCGCCGTACAAACCCTGACGCTGCAGCGCCCGGTACTTGTCCGGCAGCGTGTTGAGCAGAGTGTCGAGGTAGTCGTGGTCGGCCACGGCAATGGTCGCGGTCCGGTCGGTTTCATGAACCACCTTCGAAAAAGGCGCCCGGGCCTGCGACAGCAAGTCGGCGACCGAGCCGGCAGCGGCGTTGGTATAGGCCACCGCGTTGGAGATGTCGGTCTTGCGTTCCGCCAGTGCGTGAATCAACTGCGACAGCGACACCACCGCTTTGTCCAACCGGTCGCTCTGACCACCCAGCGAACCCAGCACCACGTTCAGGTTGGTGACGACCTGCCCGATCAGCTGATCGCGGTCGGCCAACGTGTTGCTCACGGCCGCCGCCTGGTCCAGAAATGACCCGATCGTGGGGCCCTGTCCCTGAAACGCCTGCAGCAACTCTTCGCTGAGCGCGTTGACCTGGTCCGGATTCAGCGCGCGAAACAGCGGCTTGAAGCCGCCGATCAGCGCGTCCAGATCCAGCGCCGGTTTGGTGCGGGCCAGCGGAATCGTCTGACCGGGACCAAGCACCTTAAGCCCCCCGGCCCCCTCCTCGAGCGCAAGGTAGCGGTCGCCGAACAGGTTGTCGTAGCGGATCACCGCCTGAGTTCCCTCCGTGAGAATGACGGAATTGTCGGCGGTGAACTCGATCCGCACCGTCGCGTCCGGGTTGATGGAGATGTCCTGGACCTTGCCGACCTCAACCCCGGCGATGCGGACCAGCTTTCCTTTCCTCAGATTGGACGCGTTGGTGAACTCGGCGTAATAGGTCTTGCCTCCGCCGAACCGGAGCTGCGCAAAGATTGAAACCAGCAGGAACGCGGCCACCAGGCAGACCGTGAGGAAGATACCGAGGCCCACTACGGTGCCCCTCAGGTTTTCCTTCATA
>NZ_JAOPWB010000347.1 GCF_025965855.1 Mycobacterium sp.
ACATCAGCGCCAGCTTCAGCTGACCGAGACCTGCGCCGCCGAGCTTCGGGTCGAGGAAGGCTCCCCATAGGCCCTGCGCCTTGACCCGGTTCTGCAGGTGTCGCTTGGCGACGAGCCACTCGTCAGCGGGGAGCTCGTCGAGGATCGGCTCGAGCGGGATCAGCTCGTCGTCGATGAATGCCCGCATCCAGGCCAGTTGCTCGGCGAACTCGGGATCGGTCTCGAAGTCCCATGCCATGTGCTTAGAAATCACCCCAGATCATAGTGAGATCACACTGTAATCCTGCTGCCCTAGTAAGGCAACGGCTGGTTTACGCATCACATATCCCTAGCGACACAGGGGGAGATGTGCGCCGACTGTCGGGCTAGAAAGGGCTGCTGTTCGACTGCCACTTGGCCGACTCGCCGGGCCAGACCCCGTGACTCCAGGTGCGATTGATCGAAACTTTCACTGCGACAGGCAATCCTGGCCAAACGTGCCCACCAGTCGGGGGCGGGTAGACGAGGGCCGACCCTGATTCATCAGATGAAAACGGCGTACTTTATTGGTAACCCGCCATATTCGAATCCTCCGTATTCGGTCGTGTCGTCGGCTGCGGTGGGGGAGGGGAGTGCTGATGCCGGTGCGTCAGTCCTTGGGAGCCCCGTCGGTCAGGGAGCCAAGCCCTCAGATCACGTCGTAACCGAGCCGCTGGGCGGCTGCGGCGATGCGTCGCGCCAAGCCCGGGTGGTTGAGGGGTTCGGAAAAAACGGGATGGCCTGGCATCGCCGTCGCTGCCGGCAGGAACAGTGCTATGCAAGCTGTCCCGGCGAAGCGGCTGTTGTATCGCAGACCGGCGAGGTCGGGAAATGCATCGACAATGCGCCTGGCCCAGCGCTGGGTGATCGAGTGGGGCGCCGTCGACATGGCGAAAGTGCCACCCGCCCTTGTCGCCCACGCTCCGGTGCTGTCGGCGGCGACATCGAGCAGGTGAAGGTCGCGGGTAAAACGCAGACCGGTCAAATACGGCGTGTCGCGAAACCGATCTATCGTTCGGTCGGCCTGGAACGTCTCGGCTAGCGCGGCATCCGGGGTGGCGGCTCCGTACCAAATTCCACGATCGGGATGCACGCGCCGCGGCAACGGATGAGGATCAAACCGCAATACCGGCCCGAAACGCCGAAAAGAGCTCCATGCCAAGACGTTAGGGCCCTCGGTACGATGAACTCGCCACCACAGCTCATCCGCACCGATGGTGCGGTATTCGCTATCACGGATCCCTATAGCACGGAGCCTGTCCTTCGAGGGCGGATCAGGCAGTCGCGTACGAGCAGTCACCTGCCATACCAGTCGGTGGTTTCAGCCACCGCAACTACCGCAGCAACGTCACCCCCGCTGCGCAGCCAATCCAGGGGCGCCATCGGATTGCCGTCCACCTGCAGATCGAGGTGCGGCGTGTGAAGGAACCCGTCGACGGCCACTGGATGCAAGTCGGCCGGCAACGCTTGGAATACACGGTCTAATCCGCGAATCTGCTTCGTCGGGCCACCGTTTGCGTCACGTTCGAACTGTGTCAGAGGATAAAGCCAGGTGGCGCCGTCCTGAATGGCCCACAGGCCTCGATTCAATCGCCGCTGACGCACCCGTGAGGACGAGATGCCCAGGCCCTTGGCCACCTCGTTGGCGGTGAATGCTGTATTGATTAGCCGCCCAAGGTGGGCTGCAACGTCGACGGCAGCCTTGGCATAAGCTTGCGGATCCTCACCGAACCCCACCTCGTCGAGCAGCCGGGCCTCCGCGGCCGTCAACTGTGCAGTCCAGGGCCGCAGGACCGGCAACCTTTTGAGCGCAGCCACAACGTCATCGCGGCTCACGTCGTAATGCTCACGCAACAGCTGATCCAGTTCATCACCCATAACGACCTCCGAACTAACGCGTGCTTACACCATATCATGGGCGTTAGTGGCACGAACGCGTACATTCGCAGATCAACCGGCGAATCCGGTCTCGTTACCGACAACCCGCGATGCTCAGCTCGACCCGACAGCTGTCTCGAATCTTTTAGAAGCGAGACACGGCTTCCGGGGACCGGCCGCTCTCCATTAAGGCAGCTCCGTGGAACGTCGGCAAGGGTATGCGCCGCTGCCATTGGACGCGTCGTCGAATCACGCCACCACAAGTTCGCCGTCAGGCTTTTGGGAGTTCGATACTATCCTGGCGATTCCGGTTGATCCGAGTGTTGGTCCGCGGGCACGGTTGTGCGCACTGACTCGGCGTTGCGCGTCGTTACCACCACCTTGATCGCATCCTGGATGTGTTCGCGGGCGTAGCGCAGGGCTGTCGGCAGGTCGCGCAGGTCGAATGTGTGCGTGTGGATCTTTGTGGCATCGAAGCGTTTCTGCGACATGAGCGCCTCGGCGCGGTGCGCGGCACTTTTGCCCTCGCCGCGGATGCCATAGAGGTAGATGTTGTTGCGCACGATATAGGCGATGTCGATCGACGCCGGCTCATGCGGGAAGGCGGTGAGGCATATGCGGCCACCACGGTTGAGCATGCGCGCCGCCTGGTTCACGGCGTCGGGTGCGCCAGAGCACTCGAGTACGTAATCCAGTCCCATGGCGCCAGTGATACGGCGCACCGCCTCCACCGCGTCCTCATTGTGCACATTGATCACGTGATCCGCGCCCAGTGCGCGCCCGATCTGCAGGCGGTTGTCCCGCGTACCGGTGAGAACCACCGGCGATGCCCCCAGCGCCTTGGCCACGGCGACGCCGAGCAGGCCGATCGGTCCCGGCCCCACCACGGCGACACCGTCTCCGGCCACCAGCCCGCCGAGTTCGGTCAGACCGTACATCGCGGTGCCTGCCGTCACTACCAGCGTCGCCTCGGCGTCGGACATGCTGTCGGAGACGGCAATCAGCGTGTTGATGTTGTTGACGGCATATTCGGCGAAACCACCATCGGTGGTGAAGCCGTTGGCGCGGTGGCCTTTGTCAACGTCACCGTAGTTGAGGCCGTAGTTGAGGCAGGCCGTGTACATGCCTTGGCGGCAACGCTTGCACTGCCCGCAGCCGGCATGGACCTCCACGGTGACGCGCTGGCCTACGCGGTACTCGTCCACACCCGCGCCGAGCGCCGCCACGGTGCCCATGTATTCGTGACCCGGGGTAAACATCTTGTTGAACGGTTCGCCGCCGCGGATCATCGCCGGCGCGCCGTGGTCGATGATCTCCAGGTCTGTCGCGCAGATCGCCACGGCATCAATGCGGACCAGCACCTCGGCGCGTCCCGGCTTCGGGATCGGCTTGTCCACCAGACTGAGCTGGCCGGGATCGCCCAGCACCCAGGCCCGCATGTGCTCGGGCAGCGGAGGTGCTGCGTCGGTTTCGATCGTGGTTGGATGGCTCACGCGCCTGCTCCTTACGGGTTGTTTCGGCCCCGCTGTCAAACCCAATTTAAAAGACCCGTCGACGGCCAGTCGGTCGGCGGTGGCTCCGGACAGCGCAGCGACGCCGGCACCAGCGGGTAGACGTCGATCACCCCGTGCAGCGGAGACGCCGACGCTGCTGACTGCGAATTAACGCGATCGCGACGTTGACGATGCCGAGGAGGCTGAACCCGGATCTGCCAGCTCGATCTCGCTTTGGCCCCGGTCAGCTCACGATGAGCGGCGGCCATACTCGACGAGGCGGTGGATCTTACCGATATCAAGCAGCCTCACCTCTGACCTACCTACCTGTTGTCCGTGAATTCCGGTTGCTTGGTGTTGGCCTGCGCGAGCCATTCGCGGCGGTCGCGGAATGGTTCTCATCGTGACTCCGGGACAAGTTGTCGACGGTTGGGAACCGCGGCGGCGAGAGTGGCCAAAATGGTGGGCATCGCTTCGGCGATCTCGTCGTCGTCTGCGGGGTGGATGGTGGCGAAGCGGGTCGCTGTGCTCGGTAACGACAGCTTGACGTCATCGAGCACGCGTGCCCCGGCGATGCGCGCCGCTTTGCGAGCATCGTCGTGGGCCCAGATCCCGCCGTAGCGGCCATGAGAAGTACCGATGACAGCCACCGGCTTTCCGGTGATGGCCCCGGACCGGTAGGGGCGCGAGATCCAGTCGATGGCGTTCTTGAGCGAGGCGGGGAGGGTGCCGTTGTATTCGGGGGTGACGAGCAGCAGCGCGTCGGCGGACTCAACGTCGGCGCGCAGCCGGTCTGCCGCGGACACGGCGCCCGGGCGGTCGGTGTCTTCGTTGTAGAAGGCCACGTCGGCCAGGTCGTCGAAGATGTCGACTGCTATGCCGTCGGGTGCATGTTTGACGGCCGCCTCGGCGAGTTGCCGGTTGTACGAGCCTGCGCGCAGGCTACCGACCAGAGCGAGGATCCGGGTGCTCATAGAATCCACCTTCCACTCGAAGTTTGCTTGCGCCAACAAATATATACTTGCTTGCGCGAACAATCAAGCGCTAAAGTGGTGGGATGCTCCCAGGCGAGTCGGTGACATGGCTCACAGACGACGAAGTGAGAGTCGTCGATAGGCTGCGACCGGCTGTGTCGGCGCTCTTTCGCCGCTTCGACGCCGACCTGCAACGAGAGCAGCGCCTCTCGCACGGCGACTACGTCGTGTTGTTGTTCTTGTCCCAGGCGCCCGACCAGACCTTGGGGCTTAGCGAGCTGGCAGCACGCTGCCAGCAGTCGCTCAGTGCAATCAGCCGCACCATCGGGCGGCTGAAAGCCGACGGCCTCGTGCGCCGCGAGCAGTCATCCCACGATGCGCGCGCCTACAATGCGATCCTGACCGACGCCGGACTCGGCCGACTCCAACGGGCCATGCCCATCCACCACGACAGCGTCCGCCGCTATCTTCTGAATCAATTGCAAGGTGTCGACCTACGCGCCCTCGGCACTGCGCTCGAACTTATCGCCGCCGCAGACGACTCCACGTCTGCACCCAACGCCGCGTCGTAAGCGATGAGGTACACGAGCGCGAAGCTTCCTGCGGTGATGAGTATGAGATAGCGAGCTGGATGTCCGGTCTCATCAGAGCCGGCGGTGATCGACTTGTCTCCGCCAGCTTGATTGAGACGCTCCAGGCGTCCTACGTCTCAAACTTTGTGGCGGTTCCGACCGGGCCGGCGCTCGAACCGACGACGCAGAAGTGCCCGTATTACCCCTGATGAAGCACGTAACAGCACCACCAGCAAGCGCCCATTCGATACAGTATATGAGACACCTGGCGCGGCGGGCGGGGAAGTGGGGCGTTGGCGGTGGCTCGTTTATTTAGAAACGCGAGCGATCAAGCCTAGGCGCCATTCGAGGTTGGCACCGGGCCAAGAAGCCGTGGAGGCCGAGTCACCGGGGTCAACGTCCTTTGGCCCTGTGCCGCCCGGCACACCTTGCTGACAGATCTCGGTTGCTTCTTCAATGCGCCATACAAAGCCGAGGTCCGAGCTGGACGTTCTCTTTTTCCTGTCCGACGTTGCCCCATCGTCGTCTGACACGATTTCACCCGAATTTGCCTCTGCCTCAACCGCATTCTCAACCTGGGGAAGTTCGGCGCCGAACACCGAGCCCTCACGACGGCCATAGTCCTCGGGTACACGGCCGCTATAGACACCGACTAATCGCCATTGCGGAGATCAGGTGTGGCCGTTGCCAGCCCGAAGATCGCCTTTTCAACCTGTACCGGGGTCCGACCGAAGTTCTCTCCCCAGACTGTCAGAGTCTCGACATAGCGTTGGTAGTCGGGGGTTCGGCTGATGTCGAGAATTACGCCGGCATGTTTCTCCAGCCACTCGCGTACTTGGTCGTCCAGGATGGGAGCCGCGTTCGGGTCGTCGGGGCTGGTGAGCGCTGAGGCGAAGTAGAGCCATTTTGTGAAGAAGGCACTCCCGAGGTGCTTGATTCGGCCTGCGTTGTTCATGTAGCGGAAACCCTCAAGCGGCCCATTGGCGCGTACCACCTCTGTGCCGGTGCGGAGCACGCCAGCGACGTCGCCGCGCACTGGTGCGTCGTGAGCGCCTGTCTTCACACCGGTGAGCACCCAGCGGACCCGCGTCGCCCCATAGCCCCTGTCGCCGTAGCCCCACACCATGGCACTGACGAAGGCCGGCAGGACACGCCCCCCATCGAGCTCGGCCAGCACAACCTCGCGAACCAAACTCCGATCGACACGCTCGGGAAGATCGTCGAGTAACCTGCAGGACCTCTGGAAGATCGTGCATTTCCCTACGCCAACCCGCCGGCATCCAGGGAAAGGCACGTTGCGGAATCGGTTGCTTCGCTAACACTTCCGCCAGCAGCCGCCAGCAGCGGAGGCACTTTCGACTCCATCTTCCCTCACTCCGCTCGTCGGGATGATCGTCAACATTAGCTGGGTGTACCGACAGATCGAGCGACTTAGACGTGACAATATGGACCGCTAGTCCGGTTGCTTGACGAGTTGGCGGTCGGCCCCCGCAGACAACAATGCCGTCACAAGCGGATGGGGCTCCTCAACGGTCGAGCGATTCTGCGGCACGAAAAGGGTGGCGATGTAAAACGGATGCCCAGCAAGCTCGAAAACACGTGCCTCACCATCGTCGTCGACACCGGTGACGCGTAGACCGGCTTCCTCCAGCGTCTCTCGATAGACCGCGTTCAGGCCGAAGTTGCAGTAGTAGCGCTCAGTGGCCCTAGCCGTTTTATAGCACTGCGCGACAATAGATCCCGCCTCTAGATTGACCGGCATAGTTTTCCCAGCCAATGAGCACGTCAGAGCGGAGATAAATAGCCGAGACCCGTACGGGTTATAGTTCGCATCCTCTGCGTCTTCGAAGCCGAGGACATTACGCGCGTATTCCAGAATGATGTGCTGACACCCGCCACAGGTGCCCAGGGTTGGCACCGCGTTTTCGCGCCCGAAGCACAAAGCCGCAAGCGCCCCGGCCAAGCCGTGGTACGGGCTGCCCGGCGCGCACCACAACACATCTGCCGCGGCGACCCTTCCAAGGTCAGCCTCCAACGTTTCGGTAGCTAGCCGGGGCTGTCCGATTAACGGTGGATCCGACCTTGGCATTTGTTAGTTGCCGGTCGGGGTGATCCGGCCGTTGAAGGTGATTGCGAACGCGTTTAGTGCGGGCTTCCACCTCATTGCCCATCGTGCCC
>NZ_JAOPWB010000348.1 GCF_025965855.1 Mycobacterium sp.
GGGCACGATGGGCAATGAGGTGGAAGCCCGCACTAAACGCGTTCGCAATCACCTTCAACGGCCGGATCACCCCGACCGGCAACTAACAAATGCCAAGGTCGGATCCACCGTTAATCGGACAGCCCCGCGCGGTCAGGTCGCGCGATCGTTGCGGCCGGTGATGTAGACCAGCGGAAGATCGAGATCGAGTGGGATGCGCAACATCGCTCCGCGCACCGGCGCTATTCGGGCCACGTGTTGTTGAGGATGATGTCGACGAAGTTGTCGCGAACGAACGTCGGGTCGAAGTGCTGCAGCACATCGGCGTTGACGGTGCCGAAGGTGCTGTGTGGGCGGTGCTTCATGCCGTCGTTGAAGGCGGACAGGATGCGCCGCTTGAAATCCGGTCGTGGATGAACGGCGGTGACCGCGGCAAGGGCTTCGGGAGACACGTCGTCGCGGCCAATGCCCAGGACATCGGTTTCGACACCTGCTGTCACCAAGGCGATTTCGGGTTCGAGGAACTCGGGTATCCCGGGCGTGGTGTGCAGCGCGATGCTCAGCCACACTTTGTCGGCGTCGGCCTTGTCGACGCCATGTTGCAGAAGGAAATCGCGCGCCGCGTTGGCGCTGTCGACCTCGAAGCGCAGGGTGGAAGTGCGGTACCGCTCGGTGAGGCCCAGGTCATGAAACATCGCCCCGGCATAGAGCAACTCGGGGTCTGGTTGCAGCCCCCGGCGACGGCCCTGCAGCGCGCCGAACAGGAACACGCGGCGGGAGTGG
This sequence comes from Mycobacterium sp., assembly GCF_025965855.1. Lineage (GTDB taxonomy): Bacteria > Actinomycetota > Actinomycetes > Mycobacteriales > Mycobacteriaceae > Mycobacterium. The sequence continues at coordinate 763 of NZ_JAOPWB010000348.1, forward strand.
TCAAAGAGCAAGTCGTCTTCGGCGTCGCGGATCAACTCGGTGATCGCGCGCGCAAGCGGGGTGTCCGGGACGACGATGTCAGCGATACTTTCGATCGGCTGAGTGATCATGATCAACCTCCTGGGTTGGGGACTAGTAGCTAGTGTGCGGCGGCGAAGCTCCGTTCACCCACGGCCAACGAGCCGTCTTTCCCACAGAATCCGACACAATGAGTCCGTGACTGAACTCGGTGCGCGGTCGCGGGTGATGGTGATCGTCGTCTTCGACGAAGTGACGATGTTGGACGTCGCGGGAGCGGGTGAGGTGTTCGCCGAAGCCAACCGCTTCGGCGCCGATTACCGGCTCAGGATCGCCTCGGTCGATGGGCGCGACGTCACAACCTCGATCGGGACCCGGTTGGGTGTCACGGACGCCATTTCGTCAATCGAGTCCGCGGATACCGTCATGGTCGCCGGCAGCGACGACCTGCCCCGTCGAGCGATTGATCCCGAGCTCGTCGAGGCGATCAGGTCAGTCGCGGGCCGGACCCGGCGCCTGGCCTCGATTTGCACGGGGTCGTTCATCCTGGCGCAGGCCGGCCTGCTCAACGGCCGGCGGGCCACCACGCACTGGCATGACGCGAGGTTGTTCGCCCGCGCCTTTCCCGAGGTCACCGTCGAGCCGGACGCGATTTTCGTCCGCGACGGCGACGTCTTCACCTCCGCCGGGGTCTCCTCGGGCATCGACCTAGCGCTGGCGCTCGTCGAAATGGATCACGGCACCGAGCTGGTTCGCGACGTGGCCCGGTGGTTGGTCGTCTACCTCAAGCGCGCTGGTGGCCAGTCCCAATTCTCCGTGCTGGTCGAGGCCGATCCACCGCCGCAGTCTGCGCTGCGCAAGGTCACCGATGCAATCGCGGCCGATCCGGCGGCTAACCACAACGTGAAAACCCTTGCCGCGCGGGCCTCGTTGAGTACGCGGCAGCTGACCCGGCTATTCCAGTCCGAACTTGGGACGACACCTGCCCGCTACGTCGAAATGGTGCGCATCGATGCCGCCCGCGCCGCGCTCGACGCCGGCCGCAGCGTCTCCGACACCGCACGCCTGGCCGGGTTCGGTAGCACGGAAAGCCTACGGCGCGTATTCGTGGACCACCTCGGGGTCTCGCCGAAGGCCTATAGGGAGAGATTCCGCACGGCATCGCGCGGCTGATTTCCGGCATACTGTCCCGCCATGCACATCGACGTGATGGCGGTCCCGCAACCGTTGGAACAGACCGGTGACCTGGCCCGCCGAACTCAGGCCGCCGGGTTTTCCGGCCTGCTGTTCACCGAGACCGGGCGCACGCCCTACCTCAACGCCGCCGTCGCGTCGCAGGCCGCGCCCGGCCTGGAGCTGTCCACCGGGGTCGCGGTGGCGTTCCCCCGCAGCCCCTTCGTCACGGCGGCCACGGCCTGGGAGCTGCAGGAAGCCACCGGCGGAAAGTTCCGGCTCGGGCTCGGCACCCAGGTGCGGACCCACGTCGTGCGCAGATACGGCATGGCCTTCGAGCGCCCGGGTCCGCGGCTGCGTGACTACGTGCTCGCCGTGAAGGCGTGCTTCACCGCGTTCCGAAGCGGCAAGCTCGACCATCACGGCGAGTTCTACGATCTGGACTTCATCACCCCGCAGTGGAGCCCGGGACCCATCGACGCGCCGGACCCCAAAGTCGATGTGGCAGGAGTGAATCCGTGGATGCTGCGGATGGCGGGCGAAGTGGCCGACGGGGTGCACATCCATCCGCTCGGCGAGCCGGGCTATCTCGCCCGTCACGCACTGCCCAACATCGCCGAGGGGGCGGCGAAAGCGGACCGCTCCCCGTCGGATATCGCGGTGATCGTGCCGGTGATGACGATCGTCGGCGACACCGACGAAGAGCGCGACAGCCAGCGGGAGCTGGTGCGGGCCAGCATGGCCTTCTACGGAAGCACGCCCAACTACGCGTTCATCTGGGACGAGGCCGGGTTCGAGGGGACGACGGCGCGGATTCGTGAGAAGCAGAAGGCCGGGGACGTCGCCGGCATGGCGGCCCAGATCACCGACGAGCACATCGCCGCCTTCGCCACCGAGTCGACCTGGGACGGGCTTGCCGACGCGCTGACCGGGAAGTACGCGGGGATCGCAACGCGCCTCGCCCTCTACAGCGCCCTGGGCGATGACGAGCGGTTCGAGCGCTACGGCGAGGTCGCCCGCCGGCTACAGGGGTGATGGTCTCGTAGCCTCGACAAGCGTGCGCAAAATGCCACGGTTTGCGGCGTGTCGGCGTACAGACACGCACGCTCGCGAACGACTAAGGCGAACTCACTTGGTGGCGTTGTACTTGTTGATCGCGTCGTCCAGCCGCTGCAGCGCCGCACCGTAGGCGGCGAAATCGCCCTTCTTTTGGGCGTCTTTCGCCGCGCCGATCGCGGTCTGGATCTCCTGCAGGGCGGCCGCCTTGGCCGGGGACAGCGTCGTCGAGCCGTCCGGAGACGGCGGCACCGCAGTCGGCGGCGGCGGTCCCGGTGGCGCGGCGGGCGCCGGTGGGCTGGCCGGGCTGGCGGGCGGGATCG
>NZ_JAOPWB010000350.1 GCF_025965855.1 Mycobacterium sp.
GGGCACGATGGGCAATGAGGTGGAAGCCCGCACTAAACGCGTTCGCAATCACCTTCAACGGCCGGATCACCCCGACCGGCAACTAACAAATGCCAAGGTCGGATCCACCGTTAATCGGACAGCCCCGACACAGCATGCCCTGGCCCCTTGGCGCCAGCGATTCTTTTCCGGCGGCTCGCCGGTCTATTCATGTGGAAGTGCCGTGACGGCATCGCGGCAGCAGCTGGAGTAAAGGACGACGACAGCATGATTCTTGTGACAGGGGCGACCGGTTTGAGTGGGTCCGCGGTGATCCGCGCGTGTGTGGACACGAGGTTGCCGGTGCGGGCCCTGGTGAGAGATCCGGCCAAGGCCGCGGTGTTCAGCATTCCGGACACCGTCGAGGTGGCCGAGGGCGACATGCTTAAACCGGCGACGCTCGACGGTGTTCTCGATGGCGTGGAGCGGGCTCTGATGATCTCGGGGCCGGACGAACACATGCTCGAAACGCAGTGCACCTTCATTGACGCCGCCAAGCGTGCCGGCGTTCGTCACATCGTGAAGCTCTCGGGTATGGGGTGTTGGAGCGACGCGAAGTTTCGGTTCGCTCGGATGCACGCTGAAATCGAACAGTATCTGGAGGGCTCGGGCGTGGCCTGGACCCATTTGCGCCCCAGCACATTCATGCAGACCTTCCTGCGTGAGGTGCCCACGATCCTGTGCGGCGGCACATTGAATCTGCCGATGGCTGATGCGAAACTGTCGCCGGTCGACATCGACGACATCGCCCGAGTCGCGGTCGCGTTGTTACGCGGTACCGGTCACGAGGGCAAACGCTACGAGATGACCGGTCCTGAAGCACTGGCCACGAACGAGATCGCCGAACGAATCTCCTCGGCCATCGACCGACCGGTTCGCTACATTGACACCGATCCGGCGGATTACCGGAACACTTTGCTTGCGGACGGGATCCCCGCATACTTCGCCGACGCAATGGACGAACTGTTCAGCGAACGGCGCAACGGCAGCGACGAATCGAGCGTCGACCTCAGCACGCATGGGGTGTTCGGGGTGACCCCCACAACCTTTGCCGAGTTCGTCCGGCGGAACGCCGGCGTATTCCGCGGCGAGGCGGCCGCGTCCCAACTGTGGGCCTCGAGCTGGGAGTCCGCCGGCACGGCGGGCTGACCCCGCGGCAGACCGCTTCCACACTCCCGAGGGCACCCAGACCCACAGATGCAGGATTCGTTAACGAAAGGAACGGCGATGACACTAAACCTCAACGAGGTGGCGCGGGCGGTGCTCGACGGGCCGCACGTCGCAACAATTGCAACGTCAAATGTCGATGGCCGCCCGCAGTCGTCGGTGATCTTCGTCAAGCGTGACGGCGACACGGTGCTGTTCAGCACCATCAAGGGCCGGTTGAAGACACGAAACATGTTGCGCGACCCACGGATCAGCCTGCTGGTCCGGGACACCAACACAGGCCGGTACGTCGAGATCCGCGGTACCGTCGATATCACCGAGGACCCGGAGAAGTCATTGCTGCATGAGATGTACGACAGGTACATGGGCGGCACCGCGCCGCCTCCCGAGCCCGAGGCCGATCGACTGATCGTGCGAATCACACCGGAGAAGGTCTACCAGTGGCCACCCGTACCCGCGACCGCATGAGTGCCGTCGATCTCACGGCGAGCGACGAAGAGTTCGCCCGCGACACCGAGCCGTTCCGGCGCGAACTGATGGCGCATTGCTACCGGATGCTCGGCTCCGTGCACGACGCCGAGGACATCGTCCAAGAGACCTACCTGCGGGCGTGGCGGTCCTACGGTGGATTCGAAAACCGGTCGTCAGTACGTACGTGGCTCTATCGGATCGCCACCAACGCCTGCCTAACCGCCCTGCAACATCGCAGCCGACGCGCATTGCCGTCGGCGCTCGGTGGTCCCGCCGACAACCCCTACGTTGAGCCCGTCGCGGCGGGGCCGGAAGTGGCGTGGCTCCAGCCGATTTCGACTGCTTCGGTGAGCTCGCCATCCGACGATCCTGCAGCCGTCGTCGCGTTGCGAGAGAGTCTGCGGTTGGCGCTTGTCGCCAGCATGCAGCACTTGCCGGCGCAGCAGCGCGCGGTACTGATACTGCGCGACGTACTCGCCTTCCCGGCCGCTGAAGTCGCCACCATGCTCGGCATCAGCATCCCCGCCGTCAAGAGCGCGCTGCAGCGAGCCCGCGCCCGGATCAAAGAGGCGGCGCCGACCGCTGACGACGTCATCGAACCGACCGAACCGCAAGCCCGCGCACTGCTTGAGCAGTACATCGCTGCTTTCGAAAACGCCGACCCGTCAATGTTGGAAAAGGCACTCCGGCAAGACGCTGCACTGGAGATGGTTGGATCCCGGACCTGGTTCGCCGGCCGCAAAACCTGCCTGCCGTTCATCGCGACCCAGGTTCTGGGATCGCCCGGCGACTGGCGCATGCTGGCCATCGACGCGAACGGCCAGCCCGCCGCTGCTGCCTACCGCAGAGGCGAGGACGGCAGCTTGCATGCATTCGGGATCGCTGTGCTCACCGTCACTGCCACCGGCATCAGCCGGATCGTCGTATTCGACGATCCGGGCCTGGTCACCATGTTCGATCTCCCGCAGGTCGGCTAGCAAGATCCTCGACCGTCAGGTCCGGGCGATGAGCCCTCCTGCGAGCGAAGGGATTCAGCGGCGTGTGGGCTACGCCGGCCTGAATCGCCATTTGCCGCCGCCGCCTGGGCGAGGAACCAATCTGCCGTTCTCCGGCATTACGGCTACCCCCACAGACGACAATCTGGCTCGGGCGTTGTCGTCGAAGGCCACAGAGGATGGCACCGACGGCAGGGCGAAGTTCACGATCGTGGCGTCAACGAGGTCATGAGCTGTGCGACGGGGATGACGGCCAGTACGAGCCACCGGCGGTCGAACGGTTGCGGGCGTTGGCGTCAGCCGCCAGGTTGCTGGTCATTTCGTTGACATCGCTGTGCTTCCGGTCAGGCCGCGGTGAGCTGGGCGACGGTGCGGGAGATGGTATCGATGTCGGTGGGCTGCCATGGCCGACCGCGTGCGATGAGCACGACGTGGTTCACGCCGAGGGCGTTCAGGGCGCGGCAGCGGTCGACCAGGTGCTCGGCGGACTCGTCGGGTAGTAGCGCGGTGGTGACGGTGCGTTCGATGTCGTCGTAGCACCGACCAACGGTTGCGCAGTGAGCAGCGAGGACCTCGAACTTGTGCCGGAGGGTCTGTCCCCCGTCGGGAATGTCGAAAAAGTTGCAGGCGTCGCCGTACTCGGCGACCAGACGCACAGTGCGCCGCTCGCCGGTGCCTCCGATCAACACCGGGATCCGCGGAATACTGAGTGGCAGCGGGTTATTGATGGGCCGCTCGAGTCGGTAATGCTGACCATGGAACGGCGCCTGGTCGCCGTCCCACATCTGACCCGCGAGCTGCAGCAGCTCGGTCAGCCGGGCGAACCGCTCGGCGGCCGGGGGGAGGAACAAACCCACGCCTTGGGCTTCGTCGCGGTTGTAGCCGGCGCCGATCCCCAGCCAGGCTCGGCCGCTGGAGAGGACATCGAGGGTGGTGACGGCCTTGATGAGCAACGCCGGCGCCCGGAATGTCGCGGCGCTGACCATCGTCCCGAGCCGGAGTCGGGTCGTGGAGGCGGCCAGGAATCCCAGGGTGGTGTATGCCTCCAGCATCGGCTCTTCGGGGCTGCACGTGGGGTCGGCTTGCCAGAGGTGATCGCCGACCCACAGGGTGTGCACCCCGGCCGCGTCGAGTGCCGTGGCCAGCGAGCTCAGCTGGGGACGCAGCGCGGCTGGTCCAGCAGGCCAGGAGAAATTGGTGACGTTGACACTGAGCCTGATCACCGCAGGCGAGGGGTGCGCGGTCACTGGGGTGTCCTGCCGACTGTGCTGCCGGCCGGCGTTCTGAGCACTTGTGTTCGGCGCCGCTGGTGTGGCAGCAGCACGCCGGCAACAACCAGCCAGATCAGGGCGGGGAAACGGGCGATCGGAAGCAGGATGGCCAGGGACGGCGATACCAGTGCCAGCGTGCTCAATTCGGCGATGACCGCGATGACCAAGCCCGCCCAGGCGACCGGTCGGGGAACCAGTCGGACGATCAGTGACGGCACAGCGATCCCGGCGACGAGCAAGCCCAGGGGCACCACATGTCCGGGACCACCGACCAAAAAGGCCAGCATCGATATCTCCCGCACCACGGCAGCGTCAGCGCTGCCTTCAGGTCGCGACAGGCTCCACTGAAGCAGACCGGATAGGGCCAGCGTCATCGATGCCACCGTCCCGCCGGCCAGGGCGATCGTGGCCCCCGGCGCAGTGACGCCCAGTTGACGCAGCCGGGCAGTTGCGGTTGACGCATAGATCAGCAGCGGGACCGAGGATGCGAACAAGAAGATACCCCCAGCCTGCACGGCCGTCGGGTGGTCACGGAAAAATCCCTGCACCACCGCGGTGGAACTGAACGGCGAGGGCACCACCCCACCGAGCGCGGCGCTGATCAGCAGGCCACCGATGAAGAGCCCCAACGCCATCCCGCCGACCAGCACCAACGGGGGTCCACCCTGCTGTCGTCGCCGGTTACCGACATCGCTTACTTGCTTGGTTGAATCGTTCATGTAGCGAACGATATGTCACCTAGGCGCATCATGCAACGTCGTCGGAAACGAAATATGCTGTAGCGCAGGTATTGGAAGGTGCTCCCATGCAGCAGCTGCACGCGTCGATTATCTAGAGTTGCTCTAGCGGCAGCAGTATGATCGGGTGGTGAAGCAACTCACCGGCACCCGGAAGGACAAGACCAGGCGCACCCGGCAGCTGATCGAAGAATGTGCGGTGGCGCTGTTCGCCGAGGGCGCCTACGACGACGTCACCATGGTCGAGATCGCCCGGCGAGCCAACGTCTCGCCGGCCACGGTGTTCAATCATTTCGCAACCAAAGACGCCCTGATCTTCCACGGGCTCGAACGATTCGAGCGGGGCCTCCTCGATGCGCTCCGCCACCGTGCGTTGCAAGAGTCAATTTCGCAAGCGTTCCGCACCCTTGTGCTGACGATGAACGGCTCGCTGACATCCGCTGCGCCCGAGCAGATTCGCCGGCTGCGCACCGTCGCCGAGATCATTGAGTCAAGCCCGGCGCTGCTCAGCCGAGAACAACAGATCTACGGCCACTACACCGACCTGCTCGCCACCCTCATCGTCGAGCAGGTAGCGGCACACGGCGACGAGCTGCAGGCGTGGGTCATCGCCAACGCCCTGATGGGCGTGCACCACGCCTTAGTGCGCCACGTTCGCAACGCTCTACTCGCCGATACGCCGCCGACGCAGATAGTTCGAGAAGTCCGCCGGCAAGCCAGTGTGGCGTTCGCCCAGCTCGATCGAGGATTGGCCGGATATGGTCGCCGCGAAGCGGGTCGATAACGGTTTCGATCCCCAACGATTCACAGAAGGTACGATCATCCGATGCCTTCCGCACGGCCCCGAAATCACAGTCCCGGTGGTGTTGCGTTCCTGCTTGCGCAGGTCGGTCAGCACGCCGCGGACATGTTCGCCGAACGGATCTCGCCGGAAGGGTTGACGGCTGCGCAGGCCGGCATCCTACGCGCCATCTCAGTCGAGCCCGGCCAGAGCCAACAAACGCTGAGCAGCCACTTCGGCTTGCTGCCAAGCCGAATGGTGGCGTTCCTCGACGACCTAGAGGAACGCGGTTATGTCGAGCGGCGTCGCAACCCCAATGACCGGCGCCAACACGCGCTGCACCTCACTCCCCAGGGCGAGGAATTAATGGTGCGACTTTCGAGGCTCGCTCGCCAGCACGAACAGCTGCTGACCGCCAGCTTGACTCCTCAACAGCGCACCGCATTGCAGGAGTCGCTTGCCATCATCGCCGAACAGCATGGCCTCACCCCGGGTGTGCACCCCGGCTACCGTCACCTCGCAGCAGCACCCCGACACAGTTAACACTTACCGTGGTCCCAAGCCGCCACCGCGGACCCACGCCGCGCGGACGACTAGCGCGCGCACAAGCCCGCCCGCGCACCTAAGGTCTGGCAACTGGCAGGCGATGGCAACCGATATACCGACAAAGTGAACGCCTCCATCGGTCGCAGCCACGGTTGGCACCAAAAGCCTCTTGACCTGGCCGCGTGTCAGCCACTAACAAACAACTCTTGTTGAGCATCAGAAGCCGGCCAGCTAACCGGCACCGCCCGACTTAGAACGTGGTGGTACTGGTGCCGCCGAGCCGCAACAGTGATTCCCCATCGATGCGGAATTCCGCGACCTACCGATCCGGCGGGCATCGAGTTGTTCGTGGGCGATCATCCTGCGGATCAGGGTCGGGCTGACTTGGTAATACTCGGCTGCCTGCTTGATTGTCACCCAGCGAGGAAGTTTCACCGGTGCCTGTCAAGTTTCACCGGTGCCGCATCTGTTTCTCCCCGGAGTCGCAGCAGCGACGCAGCGACCCGATTCGGTATTTTTATGGCTTTGACCTGCTCTTTTATAGTGGAGCTGCGGGGAATCGAAACCGATGCTCTATCAGGCAATTTGGTTGCTCAACTGCCGTTTCGTTCCATTTCGGTCCAACTCAGTCCCGCTTGTTACCTGCGGTTTCGTTTTCGAGTCTTGACGGCGTCAATGCTCACGATCTACTGCCCGGGCTCGCAGGACTGGTAGGACTGGTCGGGTTCGTAGGACTCGTCGCACCCGTAGGAGTCGTCGGGCCCGTAGGAGTCGTCGGGGTCGCAGGAGTCGTCGGGCTCGCGGGACTTGTCGGGCTCGCGGGACTTGTCGGGCTCGTAGGACTCGCGGGCGTGGGACTCGCAAGGCCTGGGCCTTCGCCACACCAGTCCGCCACATCTTTCGGGTACTGCTCGAGCGGTAGAGGACAACGCTGCCCCGGCGGGAAATTGGCGCCGGCGTTGAGCAGATCGCAGGGCACGTAGACCTGCTTGCCCTTAGGAGTGTTGGTCAAACACTTCGTCGGCGGATCGGCATGGCCCTGGGCAGGGACGATGATCGCCACCGTCAAAGTGGCGAGCACCCCGATAGCAAGGCGATAGATCATGAGCACTCCTTTATCCAGAGCCCCTGTCAGGATTGAACTCTGCTGGAGATAGTCAGCCACAGCCGACGAAAAAGAAAACTGGCCAGAGCCCGCGGCCCTGACCAGCACCTTCTGTGTGGAGCTGCCGGGAATCGAACCCGGGTCCTACGGCATTCCCTCAAGGCTTCTCCGTGCGCAGTTCGCTATGTCTCTACTCGGATCTCCTGGTCTCGCGAACTAGCCAGGATGACGATCCCAGTCGCTGTGGGTGTCCCGATGAGTCCCGCGACCGAACTCATCGGTGGATCCCTCTAGCTGATGCCAGGGTCCGGGCCGAGGGAGCTCCCGGTCTGACAGACTAGCTGTCGCTTAGGCAGCGAGAGCGTAGTCGCGCTGATTTGAATCGGCGCTTATATGGTTGCAACGACGCTTACGGTGGTCTCTTGCCTGCACCGGCACGCTTCCCTTGATTCGATGCGCGAAGTCGAAGCCGTTCAGCCCCTCGCATCCCCGCCGACTTTCGGCAGGACAATCTATGGTACGCCGCTATCAACGCGCGGCAACGCAATAACCTTCCCGACCAGGCCGCGGTCAGATCACAAAATTCAGGTGCTCGATGACCTGGGTGGCCAGGCCTTTGTCCCCGCCGAGCTCGATGTCCTGGGCGCGCGCAGGGCTCATGGGCCGCCCGCCGGACAGCCTGGTGAACTGCATCCCGTCCAGCCGGATCGTCGCCGTGGGTTCTTGGCCGCCGAAGTCGTCGACCACTTGGGCGCGACCATCGACGCTGACGCGGATGCTGCGGGCCGCCGGGCCGGTGAGCTCGAACAGGATGCGCGAACCCTCGGGCGCCTTGCCGCGCTTGCCCACCACGTACCCCATGGTGGCCGCGATCTCGTCCAGCGAAAGTTGCGTGGCGGTCGAGTCGAGCCCGTCGTCGGACGACGGCCGCGACAACGCCTCCCGGATGTCCTGCTCGTGCATCCAGCAGTCAAACGTTCGTACGCGCATGAAACGCCCGTAGCTTTCCGGGCCCACCGGCGTCGGCATCATCGCGTTCCACTCCCCGTCGGTCATCCCGGTCAGCGCCGCGCGGCGATCCTTGGTAACCGCGCGAAACCGGTCCAGCACGCCGGCGCCCGATTCCCCGCTGAGGTGGCGCACCCAGCACTCGTTCATCACGCCGATGTCGTTGCGCACGTGGTCGAGCGCCGAGACGTCGATATCGGGTTGGGGGGCCGGGACGCCGGCCAGGAACGACTCGGTCCCGATCATGTGCGACACCACGGCCTTCACGTCCCATCCGGGCAGCGGCGTCGCCGCCAGCCAGTCGCTCTCGGGCAGCCCGTCGAGCAGCGCGTCGATGGAGTCCCACACCGCGAAGAGCCCGGAGAGGACGTCGGATTTATCCAGCTGCGTGACGGGGCGGTCGGCCATGGTCGGATCGTAGGCCGATCGCCAGCCGATCGGTTAGCTTGCGGCGATCATCGCCACCGAGCCCATGGCCATCACCATGCCGACGCCCTGGCAGCGGCTAACCCGCTCGCGCAGCACCACCATCGCCAGCGCGACCGTGGCCGCCGGATACAGCGAGATCAAGATGCTGGCCAGTGAGAGCAGCCAGGTGTGCAGCGCCAGCAGCATTGTCACGTTGGCGCAGATGTCCAGCACGGCCACGCCCAGGGCCAGCTTCAGGGGCTTCCCGCGCGGCATCTTCAGGTTTTTGCTCATCGCGGCCATGGCGAACACCACCGCGGTGGCGGACAGCCGGGCGAACATCAGCGGCCAGAGTTTGCACTCGTGTGGCGCCTGATGAAGGAACACCAGGTTCAGCCCCATCGCCGACCCCGCCACGACGGTGAGCCAGGCCACCTTCGGGGTGAATCGATAGGGCGTGGTGCCCTCGACGGTGGCCTCGCGGCTGACCAGCAGGACGGCGACCAGAGCCAGCACGACGCCCACCGACGCCGCCTGCCCGGGCCGCTCGCCCAGCGCCACACCGACCGCCACCGGCACCGCGGCGTTGAGCACGGCCGCCAGCGGTGAGACCACTGATATCGGCCCGGCGCCCAGCGCCGCGAAGAACGCCCACATGCCGAACGCCATGCCGATGCCGTACAGGCCGCCCCACACGACCGCGCCCGGCGTAATCGGGCCGCCCACCGCGATGGCCAGCGCACTGAGCAATACTGCCTCGATCGGGTAGGCCACGAGCATCACTCGCAGCGCGGCCACCCGCCGAGCGGCCACACCGCCCACGAAATCGCTGACGCCGTACGTAACGGCGGACAGCTGGGCGTAAGCCGCCCCGATCAGCTCATGCCCTTGGCGCGGCGACCCAGTTCGCGAAGGACTTCGCGTTGGGCATCGCGACGGGCCATGTCCTGGCGTTTATCATGCGCTCGCTTGCCTTGTGCCAGCGCGAGCTCGACTTTGACCTTGCCTTCGGAGAAGTAAAGTGACAGTGGCATCAGGGCGAGGTTACCATCTCGTATCTTGCCGACCAGTCTGTCGATTTGTTGCCTATGTAACAACAACTTTCGATTGCGACGAGGATCATGATTGGTCCAGCTACCGTGCCGATACTCCGGGATGTACAAGTTGCGCAACCACACTTCACCATCGTCAACGGTTGCGAACGCATCGGCCAACGAGGCATGCCCCTCCCGCAGGCTCTTTACTTCGGTGCCCTGCAAAGCCACCCCGGCCTCGAACAACTCGAGGACCGAATAGTTGTGCCGCGCTTTGCGATTGGTAGCGATGATCTGTTTGCCACCGGGCTTGCCGCCCGCCGCCTTGGCCCGGCTCGAGTCTTTGGCCACAGCTACCGCCGAACGTAGAGGCGCAATGTCACGTACGCGGTCAACGCGGCCATCGACACGCCGAGCAGGAACAGAATCGGCGAGATGTAAATGATGTCGGCATAATCGACCCGGGCGATCAGGTTGGCTTGGTAGAACTGGTTCAGCGCGTTATCCAAAAACGTTGCCCGCACCAGGATTAACCCGGCGACCGCGATGGCAACACCGACCGCCGCGGCGAACATCGCCTCGACCAGGAACGGCAGCTGGGTGTACCAGCGGCTGGCCCCGACCAGGCGCATGATCCCGATCTCGGTGCGGCGCGTATACGCCGCGACCTGGACCATGTTGGCAATCAACAGGATCGCGCCGACGGCCTGCACCAGGGCCACGGCGAACGCGACGTCGCTCAGGCCGTCCAGGACCGCGAACAGCCGGTCGATCAGATCCTTCTGGTTGAGCACGGAAAGCACGCCGGGCTGACCCTGCATCGCGGAGTCAAAGTCCTTGTGCTGCTCGGGGTTATTCAACTTCACGATGAACGACGCGGGAAAGGAATCCTTGCCGGCAACGTCCTTGTACTGCGGGAACTTTCGGATGGCGTCGTCGTAGGCATCCTGACGGTTAAGAAACCGAACCGATTTGACATCTTCACGCGCTTCGATCTTTTCCCGCAGGGCCTTGCACGGGTTGTTGCTGCAGGACGGGTCGTTCGCGGAGACGTCCTCGGTGAGGAAGACCTGCGTCTCGACGCGGTCGAGGTAGATGGCCCGGGAGTGTTCGGCCAAGCGAACCACCAGCAGGCCGCCGCCGAACAGGCCGATCGAAATCGCGGTCGTCAGGATCATGGCGGCCGTCATGGTGACGTTGCGACGAAGGCCGGTCAGGACCTCGTTGAGCAGGAAGCCGAATCGCACTTAGCGATCCATCCCGTAGATGCCGCGCTGCTCGTCGCGAACCAGCCGGCCCAGCGACAGCTCGACGACCCGCTGCCGCATGGAGTCGACGATGTGGTGGTCGTGCGTCGCCATCAGCACCGTAGTGCCGGTGCGGTTGATCCGCTCCAACAAATCCATGATGTCCTTACTGGTGTCCGGGTCGAGGTTGCCGGTGGGCTCGTCGGCCAGCAGCACCAGGGGCCGGTTGACGAACGCGCGCGCGATCGCGACCCGTTGCTGCTCGCCACCCGACAACTCGCCCGGCAGCCGGTTCGCCTTACCGGACAGGCCGACCGTTTCGAGCACGTCGGGCACCACCCGGTTGATCGCGTCCCGGCGCTTGCCGATGACCTCCAGCGCGAATGCGACGTTTTCGTAGGCCGTCTTTTGCTGCAGCAGCCGGAAATCCTGAAATACGCAGCCGATCACCTGACGCAGCTTCGGTACGTGGCGTCCGGGCAGCTTGTTGACGTGAAACTTGGAAACCCGGATGTCACCGGTGTTCGGCGAGTCTTCGGCCAGCAGGAGCCGCATGAACGTCGATTTGCCCGAACCCGAGGGGCCGATCAGGAAGACGAATTCACCCTTGTCGATCTTGACGTTGATGTCGTCGAGCGCTGGACGAGCCGACGCTTTGTACTTCTTGCTGACCTTGTCGAGGGTGATCATCACGGCACGCCAGTGTAGCGGTGAATTTCGCTGGCAAGCGAAGTCAGCTGGCCGGTGGCGGCGTCGGCACCGGACCGGGCCCCGGCAGCGGCAGCAGCGGCGGCGGCGGAGTCGTGCTCGAGCTGGGCGGGCAGAAGGGCGGCGGCAGCAGGCACGGGGGCGTTGGCAGCACGAACGGCGGCGGCGCCGGGGTGGTGGTCGTCGTGACGGGCGGCGGCACGGTGGTGCTCGGGGTCGTGGTCGGAGTCGGTGTGAACGTGACGGTGGCCGGTGGCTGCTGCACTCGGCTGCGCGGCACCCACGTGTAGTTCGGGTCCGGCACGAAGCCGGGCGGCACCACCTGCGGGGCCGGCGGCTTGGGAGCCGATTCCGGACGGTAGGTGTCGTAAAGCCACCAGACCGCCAAGAACACGACGATCAAAACCAGCGTCGACGTGCGCATGCGGCCGCCGAAGAGGTGGCTCCAGCGTCCTTGTTTATCTTCGCCGCGCCTCTCGGGGATGCTCAGGGTGAGCTTCACCGCCGCTGCACCGCATCTTGGACTTTGCCGTCGGTTAATTCGTCGGCGGCTTGGGCGGCCGGGACGGCCGGGTCCTCAACCAACCCCACCCGCGCGTCTGCCGCGGTCACGATTCCAACGCGGGCCAGCGCCCGAATGACCAGGACACGCAGCTGCCGGCCGACCTCGAACTGCTTGCCGGGCAGGGTGCGGGCCACCAGACGCAGGGTGACGGTGTCGACTTCGATGCTTTCCACCCCCATCACGGTGGGTGGATCCAACAGCAATTCCCCCAGCGTCGGGTCTTCCATTGCGCGTTCGCATTCCTGATGCAGGACCTCGTTGACCCGGTTCAGGTCGGCGTTGATCGACACCGGGATGTCCACCACCGCGCGTGCCCAATCCTTGGACAGGTTGACCACCTTGACGATCTGCCCATTCGGGATGGTCAACACCTCGCCATCCGATGAGCGCAGTCGGGTCACTCGTAATGTCACGTTCTCGACCGTGCCGCTGGCTTCGGTTGAGGAAACCACGGTAAGGGTGACCAGATCTCCGAACCCATACTGCTTCTCCACCAGGATGAAGAATCCGGAAAGCAGATCTCTCACCAACTGCTGGGCGCCGAAACCCAGCGCAGCACCGACCACGGTTGCCGGGGCGACCAGTCCCCCCACCGAAAATTGCAGCACCTCGGCGATCTGGAGCATGACCCAGATACCGATGACCACGATGGACACCCAGGAGATCACCGACGCCACCGCCTGGCGGTGCTTGGACGTTTCCGAGCGCACCAGCGCGTCGCTTTCGGCGAAGCCCTCGTTGAGCTGCCGGGTCACCTGCTGCGCCACCCAGTTGACGAAGCGGGCCATGAGCACCGCCGCGATCAGCACCATGACGATGCGCAGGCCGCGGGTAATGATCCATTGGCCGGCTTCGCCGCGCCAGAATTCGTGCCAGCCCAGCGCTTTGGTCAAAGCGGTCGAAGCAAGAACAGTCGTATTAGTCGTCATCTTTTCGGTTGCGCCACCGGATCCCAGCTTCCAGGAACCCGTCGATGTCTCCGTCCAGAACGGCCGCCGGATTGCCCACCTCGTAGTCGGTTCGCAAATCCTTGACCATCTGATACGGGTGCAGTACGTAGGAGCGCATCTGGTTGCCCCAGGAGCTGCCGCCCTCACCCTTCAAGGCGTCCAGCTCAGCGCGCTCTTCTGATCGCTTGCGCTCCAACAACTTTGCCTGAAGCACTCGCATTGCCGAGATTTTGTTCTGCAGTTGCGATTTTTCGTTCTGGCAAGTCACGACGATACCCGTTGGAATGTGGGTTAAACGAACCGCGGAGTCGGTGGTGTTCACCGACTGACCGCCGGGGCCGCTGGAACGGTAGACGTCCACCCGCACGTCACCGTCGGGGATATCGATGTGATCGGTGGTCTCCACCACGGGAAGCACCTCGACCTCGGCGAAGGAAGTCTGACGCCGGCTCTGGTTGTCGAACGGACTGATCCGGACCAGCCGGTGGGTGCCCTGTTCGACGGACAGCGTGCCGTAGGCGAACGGGGCGTGCACCGCGAAGGTGGCGCTCTTGATGCCCGCCTCTTCCGCAAAGGACGTGTCGAACACCTCGACCGGGTACTTGTGCTGCTCGGCCCAGCGGACATACATCCGCATCAGCATCTCGGCCCAGTCGGCCGCGTCCACCCCGCCAGCGCCGGAACGGATGGTGAGCAGCGCCTCGCGCTCGTCGTACTCACCCGAGAGCAGCGTGCGCACCTCGGTGGCTTCTATATCGGCGCGCAGCGCCTTGAGCTCGGCGTCGGCCTCCACGAGGGTGTTGGCCGCCTCGGCCCCGTCTTCTTCGTCGGCCGCGAGCTCGTAAAGAACCGGCAGGTCGTCGAGGCGCTGCCGCAGTTCCTCGACCCGGCGCAGCTCGCCCTGGGTGTGGGACAACTCACTCGTCACCCGCTGGGCGCGGGCCTGGTCATCCCACAATTTGGGATCGGACGCCTCGTGCTCCAGCTTTTCGATGCGGCTGCGTAGACCGTCCACATCGAGCACCCGCTCCACCGTGGTCAGGGTGGAGTCCAGCGCGGCGATGTCGGCTTGACGGTCGGGTTCCACAGGCGCCCACGTTACCGGCGACGAATGGACAGGTCGTCGTCCGGGCGGCAGCGTTTAGCATCAAGTGACCACTACGTGCACCCCCGGACCGCGACGCTCAGCCCCCTCGCGCGCGCGGCTCGGCACGAACAGAAGGCTCGAGTATGCGCCCATATCACGTCGCCATCGTCGGCTCCGGGCCGTCGGGTTTCTTCGCCGCGGCGTCGTTGCTCAAGGCGGCCGACGCGTCGGAGAACGTCGACGTGGCCGTCGACATGCTCGAGATGCTGCCGACCCCCTGGGGGCTGGTCCGCTCCGGCGTCGCGCCCGACCACCCGAAGATCAAGTCGATCAGCAAGCAATTCGAAAAGATCTCCGAAGACCCCCGGTTCCGCTTCTTCGGCAACGTGGTGGTGGGTGAGCACGTGACTGCCGCTGAACTCGCCGAGCGCTACCACGCGGTGATTTATGCCATCGGGGCGCAATCGGATCGGTCGTTGAAGATCCCCGGCGAGGACCTGTCGGGCAGCATTGCCGCCGTCGAATTCGTGGGCTGGTACAACGCGCACCCCCACTTCGAGGAGGCGACCCCGGACCTGTCGGGTGCCCGGGCCGTCGTTATTGGCAACGGCAACGTGGCGCTGGACGTCGCCCGCATCCTGGTGACCGACCCCGACGAGCTTGCCCTCACCGACATCGCCAACCACGCCTTGGAGTCACTGCGCCCGTGCGGTGTCGACGAAGTGGTGGTCGTCGGCCGGCGGGGGCCGCTGCAGACGGCATTCACCACGCTGGAGTTGCGCGAGCTGGCGGATCTCGAGGGGGTTGACGTGATCGTCGATCCGGCGCAGCTGGAAGGCATCAGCGACGAGGACGCGGCCGCGGCGGGCAAGACGACGAAGCAGAATATCAAGGTGTTCCGCGACTACGCTGCGCGCGCGCCGCGGCCCGGCCATCGCCGAATAGTGTTCCGCTTTCTGACTTCACCGATCGAGATCAAGGGCGACGGCAAGGTGGAGAGCATCGTGCTCGGCCGCAACGAACTGGTCAGCGACGAAAGCGGGCGGGTGGCGGCCAAGGACACCGGCGAACGCGAGGAACTCCCGGCCCAGTTGGTCGTGCGGTCCGTGGGATATCGCGGTATGCCCACCCCCGGGCTGCCGTTCGACGACAAGAGCGCGACGATCCCCAACACGGCCGGCCGGGTGCACGGCAGCCGCAACGACTACGTTGTCGGGTGGATCAAGCGCGGACCGACCGGTGTGATCGGTACCAATAAGAAGGACTCCCAGGACACCGTCGACACGCTGTTGGGCGACCTGGCCGGCACCGACCAGCTCGCGGACTTTCCCGACGACCACGCACACAAGCTGGCCGACTGGCTGGCGTCCCGCCAGCCGAAGCTGGTCACCTCCGCTCACTGGGAGGTCATCGATCGCCACGAGCGAGCGGCCGGGGAGCCGCACGGGCGTCCCCGCGTCAAGCTGCCGAACCTGGCCGAGCTGCTGCGCATCAGCCACGGCTGACGGGGCGGCTCAAAAGCTCGAACGCGTTGCGAGAACGGAGCTTCCGGCGACACCAACGACGACCGCCGGCGCTGGACGGAGCATCGCGCTCTCCTGTGCTGGTCGGACAGGCCAAATCAAGGGTTCGGCCCGCCCAACGTGATTGACGAGAAGCCGAGGCGGGTGACCGGCCCTAGGTGGCGGGCGGTTGGGCCGGCGCGAACCTCCAGTTGTCCGGGTTCTTGGGTGAATACACCACCGGGAGCAGCTGGCCCATGGTCGGCCAGTGTTCGACGTCGACCGCCATGCGCTGATAGACCGCGTACTCGCTGACCGTGGGCCCGTTGATGACACCGGCGATGGTGACGTATTGCTCGCCGCTGGCGTCCGGCCGGGGGCTGACGCCGGTCACCAGGAGCGTCCCGCTCGCCAGCTCACCGCGGGGGCCGCGCGGGATGAACCGCTGGGCAAGCAATACTCCCAAGACCGCCACGAGCAGGATCAGCACACCGAATTCCCACATCCGGCCATGGTAGGACTGCTCCCATGAGTCGCGCCGGCGACGATGCGGTGGGGGCACCCCCCGCTTGCGCGGGACGAAGCGATGTGGAGGAGCGGTGCGCATGGGCCATGACGATCTGACGCTGGCGCTCGCCCTGGCCGACAGCGCCGATGCGCTCACCGCCGCCCGATTCGGCGCCCTTGACCTGCGCATCGACACCAAACCCGACCTGACGCCGGTCACCGACGCGGATCGGGCCGTGGAGTCGGACCTGCGTGAGGTGCTCGGGCGCGAGCGGTCCGAAGACAGCATCCTCGGCGAGGAGTTCGGTGGAACCGCGACCTTCAGCGGGCGGCAATGGATCATCGATCCGATCGATGGCACCAAGAACTTCGTGCGCGGGGTGCCGGTGTGGGCCAGTTTGATCGCCTTGCTCGAGGACGGCGTTTCGTCGGTCGGCGTCGTGAGCGCGCCGGCGCTGCGGCGCCGGTGGTGGGCGGCGCGTGGCTGCGGCGCGTTCGCCGCGGTCGACGGCGGCCCCCCGCGTCCGCTCTCGGTTTCCTCAGTGGGACAGCTGGATTCGGCGAGCCTGTCGTTCTCCAGCCTGTGGGGATGGGCGCAACGCGGCCTGCGGGATCGCTTCATCGAGCTGACCGATGCCGTGTGGCGGGTGCGCGCCTACGGCGACTTCTTTTCCTACTGCTTGGTTGCCGAGGGGGCGGTCGACATCGCCGCCGAACCGGAGGTTTCGGTGTGGGATCTGGCGGCGCTCGACATCTTGGTGCGCGAGGCGGGTGGGACGTTCACCGGCTTGGACGGGACCGCGGGACCGCACACCGGCAGCGCCGTGGCCACAAACGGCTTGCTGCATGACCAGGTGCTTTCCCGCCTGCAGGCCTAGTCTTTGTGAATTAGTCAACATGCAGTCGCATCTATCTTACTCCGGAGTAAGATACGCTTTATCCGCAATGCCCAACGACAGAGGCTGCTGAAATGACCGACACCCGTTCCGGTTCGAGACAGACTTCAAAGACCGCCCCCTCACGCTCCAAGCGGCGCGGCCGCAAGACCGGCGTCGGGCTGCAACCGCACAAGCGGACCGGCATCGACATCACCCTGGCGCTGCTCACCCCGCTCGTCGGCCAGGAGTTCCTGGACAAATACCACCTGCGTGACCCGCTCAACCGGGGGCTGCGCTACGGCACGAAGACGATCTTCTCCACCGCCGCCGCCACGTCCCGCCAGTTCAAGCGGGCCCAGAACCTGCGCGGCGGACCGACCCGGCTCAAGTCCAGCGGCAAGGACTACTTCGACCTGACGCCCGACGACGAGCAGAAGATGATCGTCGAGACCCTCGACGAGTTCGCCGAGGAGGTGCTGCGCCCCGCGGCGCACGACGCCGATGAGGCCGCGACGTACCCGCCCGATCTCATCGCGAAGGCCGCCGAGTTGGGCATCACCGCGATCAACATCCCCGAGGATTTCGAGGGCATCGCCGCGCACCGCTCCAGCGTGACCAACGTGCTGGCGGCCGAGGCGCTCGCCTACGGCGACATGGGCCTGGCATTGCCGATCCTGGCGCCCGGGGGCGTCGCGGCGGCGCTGACCCACTGGGGCAGCGCCGACCAGCAGGCCACCTACCTCCACGAGTTCGCCGGCGACAACGTCCCGCAGGCCTGCGTGGCCATCGCCGAACCGCAACCGCTGTTCGATCCGACCCGGTTGAAGACCACCGCGGTGCGCACGCCGAGCGGCTACCGGCTCGAGGGCGTGAAGTCGATGGTTCCCGCCGCGGCCGACGCCGAGCTGTTCGTCGTCGGCGCCCAGCTGGATGGCAAGCCCGCGCTGTTCATCGTCGAGTCATCCACCAAAGGCCTTACCGTCAAGGCGGATCCGAGCATGGGAATCCGCGCGGCCGCCCTGGGCCAGATCGAGCTGTCCGGGGTGTCGGTGCCGCTGAGCGCCCGGCTGGGCGAACCAGATGCGGCGGATGCCCAATACGACGAGGCTTACTCCGAGGCGATCGCGCTGTCCCGGCTGGGCTGGGCGGCCCTGGCGGTCGGCACGTCGCACGCGGTGCTCGACTACGTCGTGCCCTACGTGAAGGAACGACAGGCCTTTGGCGAGCCGATCGCGCATCGTCAGGCCGTGGCGTTCATGTGCGCCAACATCGCCATCGAATTGGACGGGCTGCGGCTGATCACCTGGCGCGGTGCCGCCCGTGCCGAGCAGGGTCTGCCGTTCACCCGGGAGGCGGCGCTGGCCAAGCGGCTCGGCGCCGACAAGGGCATGCAGATCGGCCTGGACGGCGTGCAACTGCTCGGCGGCCACGGCTACACCAAGGAGCACCCGGTCGAGCGCTGGTACCGCGACCTGCGGGCCATCGGCGTGGCCGAGGGCGTTGTCGTTATTTAATTCGAGCTGAAAGTTCAACCATGGCAATCAATCTGGAACTGCCCCGCAAGCTGCAGTCGGTGATCGTCAAGACCCATCAGGGTGCCGCCGAGATGATGCGGCCGATCGCGCGCAAGTACGACCTGAAGGAACACGCCTACCCGGTCGAGCTCGACACTCTGATCAACCTGTTCGAGGGGGCTTCCAAATCGGTTGCGTTCGCTGGAGCCGACGCGCTTCGTGACGAGGACGAGGGCAGGGACCGAAACCACAACGGCGCCAACATGGCCGCGCTGCTGCAGACGATGGAAGCCTGCTGGGGCGACGTCGCGATGATGCTGTCGGTCCCGTATCAGGGCCTGGGTAACGCGGCCATCTCCGCGGTCGCCACCGACGAACAGCTGGAACGCCTGGGCAAGGTATGGGCGGCGATGGCCATCACCGAGCCCGGCTTCGGATCCGACTCGGCGGCGGTGTCCACCACCGCCAAGCTCGACGGTGACGAGTATGTCATCAACGGCGAGAAGATCTTCGTCACCGCGGGCTCGCGCGCCACCCACATCGTGGTGTGGGCGACGCTGGGCAAGGCGGCGGGCCGCGCGGCGATCAAGTCGTTCGTCGTGCCGCGCGACCATCCCGGCGTCACCGTCGAACGCCTAGAGCACAAGCTCGGCATCAAAGGTTCCGACACCGCGGCGATCCGGTTCGACAACGTCCGCATTCCCAGGGGCAACCTGCTGGGCAACCCCGAGATCGAGGTTGGAAAGGGCTTTTCCGGGGTGATGGAGACGTTCGACAACACCCGGCCGATCGTCGCCGCCATGGCCATCGGGGTCGGCCGCGCCGCCCTGGAGGAGATCCGCAAGATCCTCACCGAGGCCGGGGTCGAGATCTCCTACGACAGACCGTCACACGCCCAAAGCGCGGCCGCGGCCGAGTTCCTGCGGATGGAGGCCGACTGGGAGGCCAGCTACCTGCTGTCGCTGCGGGCGGCGTGGCAGGCCGACAACAAGATCCCCAACTCCAAAGAGGCGTCGATGAGCAAGGCCAAGGCCGGGCGAATGGCAAGCGACGTCACCCTCAAGTCCGTCGAATTGGCCGGCACCGCAGGCTATTCCGAACAGTCAATGCTGGAAAAGTGGGCGCGCGACTCCAAGATCCTGGACATCTTCGAGGGTACCCAGCAGATCCAGCAGCTGGTCGTCGCCCGCCGCCTGCTGGGCCTGTCATCGTCGGAACTCAAGTAGCGGGTCTTTGCGCCGAACGTGCAACCACTGCGAAAATTCTGCGAATTTTCCGCACTGATTACACGCTCGGCGAGAATTAGGCAGCGACGGCGTTGAGCCGTTCGCGGGTGTCCTCGTCCAACTCGATGGACGCTGCCTCCATGTTCTCCTCCAGGTGCCGCACCGACGAGGTGCCCGGGATCAACAGCACGTTGGGCGCCACGCTCAGCGTCCACGCCAGCGCGACCTGCGCCGGCGTGCGGCCGAGTCGCTGCGCGGCGTCGACCACCAGCGGGTTGGTGAGCACCGGGTTCGGCTGCATGAAGGCCGCCCCCAGCGGGAAGAACGGGACGAACGCAATCCCCCGCCTCGTGCATTCCTCCAGCACCGAGGCCGACTCTCGCTGAACGAGATTGAAAGCGTTTTGCACACAAGCGATCTCGGTGCGTTCCAGAGCGTGCAGCAGGTGTTCACGGTTGATGCTGCTCAGCCCGATCCCACCGATCAATCCCTCGTCACGGGCTTCGATCATGACCGAGAGCTGATCGTCGAACAGGCGATCCGGCCCGTCGCTGTCGAAGAGCCTCAGGTTGACCGCGGCCAGCCGATCGACGCCGAGGGCGCGCAGGTTGGTTTCGATGTCGCGGCGCAATTCGGCGGGCTCGTTGACCGGTAGCCAGCCGCCGGTTTCGTCGCGGGTCCCGCCGACTTTGCTCACCAACGCCAGGTTGTCCGGATAGGGATACAGCGCCTCGCGGATGAGCTCGTTGGCGACGTCGGGACCGTAGAACTGGGCGGTGTCGATGTGGTCGCCGCCGAGCTCGACCGCCCGCTGCAGCACCGCCAGCGCCCCGTCTCGGTCGCGCGGTGGCCCGAACACGCCCGGCCCGGGCAGTTGCATTGCGCCGAAGCCGATGCGGGAAACGGAAAAGCCACCGAGTGGAAAGGAATCCATTGGGTGAGATTAGCGTCGTCGGTATGGACACGTTTCAAGCGCTTGTGGCGCGCCAAGATGGTGACCGGATAACCGCGTCGGTCGAGACGCTGAGCCCGTCCGACCTGCCGCCCGGTGAAGTGACGATCCGGGTCCTGTATTCCAGTGTCAACTTCAAGGATGCGCTGGCGTTGACGCCGGGTGGCGGCGTGGTGCGCAACTACCCCCTCGTGCCGGGCATCGACCTGACCGGCGAGGTGGTCGAGTCGCAGTCAGCCGACTTCGCCGTCGGCGACAAGGTGCTGGCTCACGGTTACCAGATCGGCACCGGCCATCACGGCGGCTACGCCGAATACGCACGGCTGCCGGCCGACCAGGTGGTGGCGCTCGGCGACCTGAGCCCGTACCAGGGCGCCGCGATCGGAACCGCCGGCTTCACCGCCGCCATGAGCGTGCAGGCGCTGATCGACTGGGGTATCGACCCCGGCGCCGGGTCGGTGGTCGTCACCGGCGCCTCCGGCGGTGTCGGCTCGGTCAGCGTGGACCTGCTGGCCGCCGCCGGCTATCGGGTGGTGGCCTCGAGCGGCAAGGAAACGGCGGCCGATCTGCTGAAAGAGCTTGGCGCCGCGGAGGTTATCGGACGGCTGCCGGAAGATCCCGACGCCAAACCGCGGCCGCTGGCCAAGGCGCGCTGGACGGCGGGGGTGGATTGTGTGGGCGGCGCGACGCTGGCCGATGTGCTCAGCGCCGTCGACTACGGCGGGGCGGTGGCCGCCAGCGGCCTGACCGGCGGTCCCGCGTTGCACACCACGGTGATGCCGTTCATCCTGCGGGGCATCGCGCTGCTGGGAATGGACTCGGTTCAGCTGCCGATCGGCCCCCGCCGGAAGCTGTGGGCGTTGTTGGGCGACTCGCTGCGGCCGCGTCACCTTGACTCGCTCACCAGCGATGTCGACGTCAAAGACGTGGCCGGCGTGATCGACCAGCTGCGCGCCGGCGCCTACACCGGCCGGGCGGTGGTGCGGGTCGCCGGCGGATTCTGAGTCGGCAGTAGGCTGTCCGACCATGCGGGCGGCGCGGGTGACTCGGCTAGACGGTCCGGACGCGATCGAGGTGACCGAGGTCGACGAACCGTCGGGTGACGGTGTGGTCGTCGAGGTGCACGCCGCCGGCGCCGCATTCCCCGACGCGCTGCTGACCCGCGGTCTGTATCAGTACCGGCCAGAGCCGCCGTTCGTGCTCGGAGCCGAGATCGCCGGCGTGGTGCGGTCGGCCCCGGACAACACCCACGTACGACCCGGCGACCGCGTCGTCGCTTTGACGATGCTGTCCGGCGGCATGGCCGAAGTGGCGATCGTGCAGCCCGACCGGGTGTTCAAGCTGCCGGACAACGTCAGCTTCGAGGCAGGCGCCGGCCTGCTGTTCAACGACCTGACGGTGTACTTCGCGCTGACTGTGCGTGGCCGGCTGGCCCAGGGCGAGACGGTGCTGGTGCACGGCGCGGCCGGCGGGATCGGGACCTCGACGCTGCGGCTGGCGTCGTTGCTCGGGGCGTCCCGCGCCATCGCGGTCGTCAGCACCGAAGACAAGGCGGACGTCGCGACGGCGGCCGGCGCCACCGACGTGGTGCTGGCCGAGGGGTTCAAGGACGCGGTCAAGGAGCTCACCAGTGGCCGCGGCGTCGACGTGGTGGTCGACCCGGTCGGCGGCGACCGGTTCACCGATTCGCTGCGCTCGCTCGCGCCGGGTGGGCGGCTGCTCGTCATCGGGTTCACCGGGGGCGAGATTCCGACCGTCAAGGTGAACCGGCTGCTGCTCAACAACGTTGACGTCGTCGGCGTGGGCTGGGGAGCCTGGACGGCGACGCACCCGGACGCGCTGGCCGAGCAGTGGGCTGGGCTTGAGCGCCTGCTCAGCTCGGGCCAGCTGCCTCCCCCCAAGCCGGAGGTCTACCCGCTGGAGCAGGCCGCCGCGGCGGTCGCATCGCTCGAAAATCGCAGCGCCAGGGGGAAAGTCGTGGTGCGCGTCCGCGAGTGACGGCGTCGGGTGGCCGTCGCGGCCCCGTTGATCGGCGACACTTCAACGTCAGCGAAAACGCGCCGGAGCGGTGCGCAATGGATTAAGTCTCGTGGACACGACGACCGGGCTCTTGTGCACCACAAAAACGAAAAGTAATGTCACTTTCAGTTTTGGCCTTCGACCCGCGCCTGGAGTCATCTGTGGAATCCTTTGTTCACCTGCGAAAAGGGAAAACGCCCCGCCGGCTTCATGCCGATCTCGACGGGCTCAAGGACGACGAGCTGGGCCGGGGCGGATTCACGGGCCGGACCGCGAACATGTACCGCCGCAACGACCCCACCGCCTATCGGTCGGTCGGTCCGCTGCGCCCCGTCGACGTGCTCGCCGGCGAGCTGAAACCCAGCGATGCCACCGACGCCGGCGGCGGGCCGCTGCTGATGTTCGGCAACGACGACTGCCGAATCCTGTTGAGCCGCCGCCACGAACCGATGCCGTTCTACACCCGTCACGTGGACGGCGACCTGTTGTGCTTCGTGCACCGCGGCGCGGGCCTGCTGGAGACCGAGTTCGGGCCGCTGCGCTACCGGGAGGGCGACTGGGTGTACATCCCGAAGGCATGCACGTGGCGGCAGGTGCCCGATGCCGAGACCACGCTGCTGATGATCGAGGCCAGCGACGAGTTCCGGGTACCGCCGCCCGGCGCGCTGGGCCGCCACTTTCCGTTCGACCCGTCGCAGGCCACCATCCCCGAACCGGACCCCATCCAAGATGACGGCCGCGAAGAGTACGAGGTCCGGCTCATCCACGACGGCGGCCCGACAACGCTGTACTACCAACACAATCCGATCGATGTCGAAGGCTGGCGCGGAGACAACTTCGCGTTCACCTTCAACATCGCCGACTACAACGTGATTACCTCCGACAGTGTCCACCTGCCGCCGACGGTCCATCTGTTCATGCAGGCCACCGGCGTCTACGTGATGAACTTCCTGCCAAAGCCGGCCGAAGGCGTTCAGGGCACCGAACGCACGCCCTGGTACCACCGCAACGTCGACTACGACGAGATCGCCTTTTTCCACGGCGGGTCGCTCTACGGCATCCCGATGCCACCGGGCCTGATTACCCATGCGCCGCAGGGGGTTCACCATGGCGCGCCGGAGAAGGCGCGGGAACGGGCGCGCCGTAAGTTCGACGAGCATTCGCGGGTGGACTGGCAGGTGATCGCCGTCGACACCCGCCGGCGGCTGGCGCCGTCCGCCGAGGTCCTCGCCCACGACCTGGGACAGCACTGATGAAACACGAATACGATCGGATCCCCTATCTGGTTGCGTTTCAAAACAATTCCGGGGTCCGCGACGTGTACGGCGGCCTGGCCGAAATCACCGTGCTGGAAAGCTACCTGCTCAAGCCCAAGGACAAGCCGTCCGACACCGTGCTGGTGTTCATGCACCCGATCGGCGGTGGCGCGTACCTGCCGATGATCAACGGGCTCGCCCGCGCCGGCCACCACGTCATCTACTGCAACAGCCGGTTCCGCGGCACGGATTCGGCGCTGCTGATGGAGAAGGTGGTCGAGGACCTCGGCGAGTGCATCAAGGACGCCAAGAAACGGCTGGGCTACGCCAGGGTGGTGCTGGCCGGGTGGAGCGGGGGCGGCTCGCTGTCGATGTTCTACCAGCAGCAGGCCCAGCAGCCGACCGTCACGTCGAGCCCGTCCGGCGACGGGCCGGACCTGACGCAGCTGGACCTGCCCGAGGCCGACGGGATCATGCTGCTGGCCGCGCACATCAGCCGGCACGGCACGCTGACCGAATGGCTGGACGCGTCGATCCTCGACGAATCCGACCCCACCAAGCGCGATCCCGAGCTGGATCTGTACGACCCCGACAACCCCCACCAACCGCCCTACAGCCAGGAGTTTCTGGCCCGCTACCGGCAGGCGCAGATCGACCGCAACCGCCGCATCACCGCGTGGGTCAGGAAAAAGCTGGCCGAATTGAAATCATCTGGGCGCCCCGATGACGAATTCGGGTTCGTCGTGCACGGCACCATGGCCGACCCGCGATGGCTGGACCCGACCGTCGATCCGAACGAACGCACCCCCGGAAGCTGCTATCTGGGTGATCCTCGAGTGGTGAACATGAGCCCGGTCGGGTTGGCCCGCTTCTGCACGCTGCGCGGCTGGCTGTCGCAGTGGAGCTACGACGACGCCCGGGGCGACGGGGTGGCCTGCGGGCGCGACCTCGCGGTCCCGGCGCTGGTGATCGGTAACCTGGCCGACGACGCCTGCACGCCCAGCCACACCCGACGCCTTTTCGAGGCGATCGGGCACCCGGACAAGGAGATGCACGAAATTCCCGGCGCCACACACTATTACGCCGGCCCCGACCAGCGCGACAAGCTGCGGCACGCCGTCGACGTCGTCACCGACTGGCTGGTCCGCCACGACTTCGCGAGCACAGAGTGACGGCGGCAAATCTTGCGGGCGCGCTGGACGGCGTCCGGGTGCTCGAGCTCGGCACCCTGATCGCCGGGCCGTTCGCCGGCCGGCTGCTCGGAGACATGGGCGCCGACGTCATCAAGGTGGAACCCCCCGGCGCCCCGGACCCGTTGCGGACCTGGGGCCAGGCCGAACTGGACGGGCACCACGTCTTCTGGACGGTGCACGCGCGCAACAAGCGGGCCATCACGCTCGACCTGCGCAAGCCACGCGGCCGCGAGCTGTTCCTGGATCTCGTCGCGAAATCCGACGTCGTCGTGGAGAACTTCCGTCCGGGCACCCTGGAGAAATGGGACCTGGGCTACGACGCGCTCAGCGAGCGCAACCCGGGCATCATCCTGGTTCGGGTATCCGGCTACGGCCAAACCGGACCCGAGGCACACAAGGCCGGCTACGCGTCGGTGGCCGAGGCCGCCAGCGGTCTGCGGCACCTCAACGGCTTCCCCGGCGGCCCGCCGCCCCGGCTGGCGCTCTCGCTCGGCGACAGCCTGGCCGGCATGTTCGGCGCCCAGGGCGCGCTGGCCGCGCTATACCGCCGCGGCGTCACCGGGCGCGGACAGGTGGTCGACGTCGCGCTGACCGAATCATGCTTGGCCGTACAGGAATCCACGATCCCCGATTACGACGCCGCAGGCGTGGTGCGCGGACCGTCGGGAACTCGGCTGGAGGGCATCGCGCCGTCCAACATCTACCGCAGCGCCGACGGCTCCTGGGTGGTGATCGCCGCCAACCAGGACACTGTGTTCGCCCGCCTCTGCAAGGCCATGGGGCGCCCGGAACTGGCCAGCGACGACCGGTTCGCCACACACGGCGCCCGCGGCCGCAACCAAGACGAAATCGACGAGATCATCGGCGCGTGGGCCACCGACCGGCAGCCCGGCGACATCATCGAAACCCTGTCCGCCGCGGGCGTGATCGCGGGTCCGATCAACACCGTCGCCGAGGTGGTCGACGACCCGCAGCTGCGGGCCCGCGGCATGCTGGTCGACCACTATGACG
The DNA here is from genome assembly GCF_025965855.1 of Mycobacterium sp. GTDB lineage: Bacteria > Actinomycetota > Actinomycetes > Mycobacteriales > Mycobacteriaceae > Mycobacterium. The sequence goes on from NZ_JAOPWB010000350.1 coordinate 26,157, forward strand.
AAAGAGTCGGGCGCAACGTTTTAGGGCCGGGCGTCGTGCCGGTGCTCTCGGAATCCCCGGGCGGCGTCCGCAACGCCGGGCCCGCGCGCCCGGGCCAGCACAACGACGACGTCTACATCGGGCTGCTGGGCATGACCGCCGACGAGCTCGAAGAGCTGAGGGCCGAGGAGGTGCTGTGACCCACGCGGAATTTCCCACGAGGGTTGACATTCGCGAGGTGTCGCTGCGCGACGGCCTGCAGATCGAAAAACCAATCCCGCTGGCCGCCAAGCTGGAACTGCTGGCGGCGGTGGCCGCCACCGGGGTGCGGGAGGTGGAGGCCACCGCTTTCGTATCCCCGTCGAAGGTGCCGTCGATGGCCGACGCCGCCGAACTCGCCGCGCAACTGCACAACTACCCCGACATCGAATTCTCCGCCCTGGTGGCCAGCCCGGGCGGCGCCAAGCGGGCGGTCGCCGCGGGGCTGCGATCCATCGAATACGTGGTGGCCGCCAGCGACGCGTTCAGCGAGGCCAACGTCGGGCGCGACAGCGCCGAGGCCACCAAGCAGATCGAGGAGATCGTCGCCATCGCCCACGACGCCGATGTCACCGTCGAGGTCATCGTCGCCACCGCGTGGGACTGCCCGTTCGCCGGGCCGACCCCGCCCCAGCGGGTGCTCGAGATCGGCGTCGCCGCCCGGGCTCAACGCGTCGACCGGTTCTCGATCGCCGACACCATCGGCACCACCACCCCGCGTCGGGTGAGTTCCCTGATCGCCCAACTGCGTCCGGTGATCGCCGACATGCCGCTGGGCGGGCATTTCCACAACACCCGCGGCACCGGCCTGGCCAGCGCCTACGCGGCGGTAAGCTCCGGGGTCACCCGGCTGGACGCCTCGGTCGGCGGGCTGGGCGGCTGCCCGTTCGCACCGGGCGCCACCGGCAACATCGCCACCGAGGACCTGGTCTACCTGTTGACCGACAGCGACGTCGATGTCGACGTGGACCTGCGGGCCGCCATCGTCGCGGCCGAGGTCGCCAGATCCATTGTGGGCCATGACCTGCCGAGCGCGCTGTTGCGCGCCGGCGACCGGATCCGGAACTGATGCCTGCCGACAGTTTGACCGCAAAAGGCCGCCAGACCAGGCAGGCCATCGAGCAGGCGGCCCGGAAACTCTTCGCCGAACGCGGCTTTCACGGCACCACCTTGGCCGACATCACATCGGCCGCGGGCAAGTCACCGGCGGTGTTCTACCGGTATTTCGCCGACAAGGAAGACCTGCTGGCCGCCCTGGCGGAGTCGTTCCTGCACGAGGTCGTGGCGCCGCCCGGGTTGAGCCTCGAGCTGCCCGACTCCCCTGATGACGACGCGTTCTTCACGTCGGTCGTCACCGGGTACTGGAACATGTTCAAGCAGAACATCGGCATCATGATCGCGGTGTCGCAGCTGGCCGCCACGCAGCGGCGCTTCGCGATCGTACAGAACGAATTCCGGCGTTTCGGCATGGACATCGTGGCCGCCTCGGTGCGCCGCGCGCAGGAGCAGGGCTACGCAACCGAGCTCAACCCGCAACACATCGCGGCCGCCATCGCGCTGCTGTTCGAGAACTTCACCAGCGTCTTCGTGGGCCCTTCCAGCTTGGGCCTGAAGATCAGCGATAAGGACGCCATCGCCACCCTGTCGACGGTCTGGAAGAAAACCCTCTACGGCAGCGGCAAGGAGTCTTAGGAGATAATTGTGGATTTCACTCTGCCAGAACATCTTCCGGGATTGCTCACCGAGATGGACGCGTTCATCGAGTCGGAGATCAAGCCGCTGGAACGCGACCACATCCAGTATTTCGACCATCGTCGTGAGCATGCCCGCACCGATTGGGACAACGACGGCATCCCATCGCACGAGTGGGAAGATCTGCTCGCCGAGATGCGCAGGCGGGCCGACAAAGCGGGCTGGCTGCGCTACGGCCTGCCGGCGTCGCTGGGTGGCCGTGACGGCACCAACGTCGACATGGCTGTCATCCGGGAGCACTTGGCGCACAAGGGCCTTGGGCTGCACAACGACCTGCAGAACGAGTCGTCGATCGTCGGGAACTTCCCGCAGGTGATCATGATGGAGCGCTTCGGCACCGATCAGCAGCGCCGCGGTTGGTCGGAGGCGTTGATCACCGGGGAACGGTCGATGGCGTTCGGCCTCACCGAGCCGCGGCACGGCTCCGACGCGACCTGGCTGGAAACGCGCGCCGAACGCGATGGCGACAGGTGGGTGATCAACGGCTCGAAGCGGTTCAACACCGGGGTGCACCGAGCAACCCACGATCTGATCTTCGCCCGAACCTCCGGCGAACCGGGGGCCGCGCTTGGCATCACGGCGTTCCTCGTCCCGACCGATGCGCCCGGATTCCGCGTCCCCTATTACTGGTGGACGTTCAACATGCCCACCGATCATGGCGAGGTCGAACTGACCGACGTGCGGGTGCCCGCCGATGGGGTGCTGGGGGAGGTGGACCGCGGCCTGGAAGTCGCGCAGACCTTCCTGCACGAGAACCGGATCCGGCAGGCGGCGAGCAGCCTGGGCGCCGCCCAATACTGCATCGACCGTGCCGCCGAATACGCGGGCAAGCGCACGGTTTTCGGCAAGCCGCTGTCGGTCAACCAGGCCGTGCAATGGCCGCTGGCCGAGCTGCAGACCGAGGCCCAGATGGTGCGGCTGCTGGTGCAATACGCGGCCTGGCATCTGGACCGCGACCACCACATGGAGGTCTCGGACAAGGTGTCGATGGCCAATTACCGCGCCAACCGGCTGGTCTGCGACGCGGCCGACCGGGCGATGCAGATCTTCGGCGGCCTCGGCTACAGCCGCCACGAGCCGTTCGAGCACATCTACCGCCATCACCGCCGCTACCGGATCACCGAGGGCGCCGAGGAGATCCAGATTCGCCGGGTGGCTCAGCGGCTGTTTAAGTTTGGCAAGTGACGCAGACCGAGGAACTGGCCTCCAAACTGGCCTCCA
>NZ_JAOPWB010000357.1 GCF_025965855.1 Mycobacterium sp.
GGGCACGATGGGCAATGAGGTGGAAGCCCGCACTAAACGCGTTCGCAATCACCTTCAACGGCCGGATCACCCCGACCGGCAACTAACAAATGCCAAGGTCGGATCCACCGTTAATCGGACAGCCCCCTCGGCCGTGGGGCAACAGGCCCCGGCCAGCTACGCTGCCGTCTGTACCCTCTGATGAACGACTCTCACAAACCGTGGACCAGTTCTCGGTGTCCGGCCATAACCACTCCGACCTAAAAGGGTGGCGCGACGATTCCGGAGCTGACGGTGCTGAGCTGGATTGGTTGACCTGAATGCGCTTGTTGCGAAGGCGATTGAGGCCATCGTGTTTTGTTACTGCAGCGAATCAATGCTCGTTGTGAGAGTCGGTGCTGCCTGAGGAGTTACGGCGGTTGCCCGAAAAGCTGGCCCGAGTGCTTAGCTTGCTTGTTGGTCTCGTACAGCACGACTGGCTTCGCGGAGCAGATGCGTTGGCCGCCATAGCCGTGGCTGGCCGCGCAGGGCCGGCACCCTGACAGGCCACCGGCGTCGCCACTAGTTGATGTTGCTCACCGCAACCCGGGGCACTCGGCAGTCCTGCACAGCGCGAGCGATACCTCGCCGCGAATCTTTCAGCCTCGGTTCAGCATGTAGTCGATACCTTTGGACGCATGATCCACCCAGCACCCAAATCCTCGACGGCCAGATCGACGCCGTGCTCAAGGCACTGCGCACCAGCAGGCCCGACCCCACGGCTCAAACACGCACATTGACAACGTTACTGGGCAATTTGTCAACGGCGGCTGAAAATTGACCCCTTTACGACGGTTGAAAATTGACCCCCTTGGTGTTCATTCTTCGGTGGTTGATCCCGGGACTCGCCCGAGGTCGCGGTCTTTGATGCGGTAGGAGTCGCCTTTGAGGGCGATTACTTCGGCGTGGTGGACGAGGCGATCGATCATGGCGGCGGCCACGACGTCGTCGCCGAACACCTCACCCCAACGTCCGAACGGTTTGTTCGAGGTGACGATCAAACTGGCCCGCTCATAGCGGGAGGACACCAGCTGGAAGAACAGGTTGGCGGCCTCGGGCTCGAACGGGATGTAGCCAACTTCGTCGACCACGATCAGCGGGTAGCGGCCCAGACGGACGAGTTCCTGTTGCAGCCGGCCGGTGTGGTGGGCCTCGGCCAGCCGGGCAACCCATTCTGAAGCGGTGGCGAACAGCACCCGGTGCCCGGCCTGGCACGCCCTGATCGCGATGCCGATAGCCAGGTGCGTCTTGCCGGTGCCTGGCGGGCCGAGGAAGACGACGTTGTCCTTGGCGACCACGAAATCCAGCGTCCCGAGGTGGGCGATAGTGTCGCGTTTGAGACCGCGGGCGTGGTCGAAGTCAAACTCCTCCAACGACTTTCGGGAGGGAAATCGGGCGGCGCGGATCCGCCCCTCACCGCCATGAGACTCCCGCGCGGAGACCTCGCGTTGCAGACAGGCCACGAGGAATTCCTCATGGGTCCAGGACTCGGTGCGGGCCCGCTCGGCCAGCCGGGCCACCGCCTCGCGCATCGTGGGGGCTTTCAGGGCGCGGGTAAGGAAGCCGATCTCAGCGGTCAGATCCCGGTTGCCCGACGAGGCGGTCCGAGTGGTCGAGGCAGTTTTGGTGGTCATGACACCAGCCCGCCTTCGCCGAGGTCGATACCCAAAGCGGCGTCGTAGTCGCTGAGGCAACGCTGCTCGACCATCACTTGTTCTTCATGCTCACGCACCGGCCGGAGGGCACCGATTCGCTTGTGACGCAGCATATTCGCCGCTTCACGATGCTCAGGATCGGTGATGGTCTGATGCCATGCCCACACCCGTTCGTGATCAGCAACGGCCTTGCCGTCACAGAAGACTCGCACCCGGTCCAGGTCGGCAGTGACTTCGATACGTCGCCCGATCACCCCGGGGTGCACCGAGTAGTCATTGGAATCCAATCGGATGTAATGATCGCGCGCCAACCGGGTGGAGTTGCGCCACCCCACCTGCGGAGGTACCGGCGGCAGCGCCAGCATCGCCTGCAGGTCGGCACCGATCCGATCCGTCGGTGCACACCCCAACACCCGGCGCCGTCGAGCGTTGACGATCTGCAGCCACTTGCCGAACTGGTGGTTGAAATCTCCAGGGCCAGAAAACTGCCGGCCGGGAAGAAAAGACCGCTCAAAGTAGTCATGTGCTCGTTCGATGATGCCCTTATGTTCGGGTTCGGCCGGTTTGAGCACCACCACTTTGGTGCCCAGCACGCCGCGGAACGCCTGACAGTCCCCGGTCAGCTCGGTCCGACCAGAACGCCACCTCCCGATCGCGCCTTCGCCGTCCCAGACCAGGGTGCGCGGCACCGCGCCAAGAGTGCTGATCAGCTGCCACCAGCCGGCGAATAGATCCTCCGCACGCCGTGACGGCAACAGCATCGCCGAGAGCCACCGTGAATAACCCAGCACCATCGTCAGCACCGGCAACTGCATCGGCGAGCGCGTCTGCCCGTACCCGACCGGGATCGTGGTCGGCGGAAACCACAAGTCGCACTGCGCAATATCGCCAGCATCATAAGTCGTGCGTCCCGCCGGATCCGGCGGCAGATAGGCAGGGCGCAACTCACGGACGCGTTCATTGAACACCGTCATCCCACGAGTCCAGCCGACCCGTTCGGCGATCACCGTGGCCGGCATCGTCGACACCATTGTGAGTTGGACACGGATCGCGTCGTCGAACGCATCCACCGCCGACCCGGCCGGCTTGCGCTCGTACTTCGGCGGGCCATCAGCGGCCAGCGCCGCCCGCACGGTATTCCGCGAGATTCCCAACGTCCTGGCGATCAACTTGATCGGTAACCCCTCCGCTCGATGCAGCCTGCGGATCTCAGCCCAGTCCTCCACTGACAACAACTCCCTTCTCCTCTCGGCTCGTAAGCCGAGACTCAGACGAAGGGGGTCAAAATTCGGGCGTCGACACGGGGTCAGTTTTCAGACGACGCCGACACAATTTGCGGTGAAAGTGGCACGAAGTCCCAGACGGCACGATGAGCTGGCTTTCGCAATATCGAGTTTCGCGATTTGTTAGGAGTTAGCCGTGGCGGTATGGATCGATGAATGACTCTACGAAACAGGCGTTGAGCAAGGTTCCGGAAGTCACCCTGGGCTTTTGGGTCATCAAAGTTTTGGCGACGACGCTTGGGGAGACGGGCGGTGACACCGTGACGATGACCCTGAATTGGGGCTATTCGGCGGGTGCTTGGCTTTTCGGCGGCGTGCTTGTCGGGCTCGTTGCCGCGCAGATCGTCGCCAAGCGCTTCCGTCCGGTTCTCTATTGGTCGACGATCGTCGCCTCGACGACCTTTGGAACAGCGTTGGCGGACTTCGCCGACCGCTCGCTTGGGATCGGATACACGGGTGGATCGCTTCTGCTGTTGTGCCTTTTGTTGGTGACGCTCGGGATTTGGTATCGGTCGCAGGGAACCGTGTCGGTCAATACTGTCGCGACGCCCAAGGTTGAGGCATTCTATTGGTCCACGATCACCTTCTCCCAGACTTTGGGTACCGCGCTCGGTGATTGGCTGGCCGACACGGGCGGCCTGGGTTATGAAGGCGGCGCGTTGGTCTTCAGCGCGGGTCTCGTCGCGATCGCGGCTTTTTATTACTGGACACGCGTTTCGCGGGTGATCCTGTTCTGGCTCGCCTTTATTTTGACCCGGCCTCTCGGCGCTACCGTAGGCGATTTTCTCGATAAACCGGTCAGCCACGGCGGCCTCGATTTGAGCCGGCCTCTAGCGTCCGCAGTCATCGCGGGCCTCATCGTCGCGCTTCTGGTTATCCTGCCCCAGCGCCCAGGACAACACCCGGGCGGGACCGCCGCTGCTAGGGCTTCGAGGGCGAAATCCGTTGGTGGCGTTCACCTTCGCCAGTCAACTGAAGCCGCCGCGGCAGAACGTGATGTTTTTCTACGGGAAGGCGCTGAGGGCTTGCGCGACGACAATGCCGCGGGTGGCTGAAAGGTGGAAACACCCAGCTCGCGGCGCACCGCCGCAAAGTCCTTGCCGTCGGCCAGCAGCCGATCAGCCGTGATTAGCTTGCGCATCATCTTCTCAGGACTGTGCCGCTTCCTCGTCGTCTGATCTCGTTGAGACTTCCTGCCCACAATGTGGGCCGCAAGACTCTCACACGCCCTTGATCAACCAACCGGGGTCAGGCCAGATTCGCCGGCTGCATTTTGCTTGTGACGCGAAATCTTCACGTCACCGAGGGAAAGGTTACGGTGACGATCGTTCCGCCACCGGTCCGGTCGTCGATGCTGACGGTTCCGTTGTGAGATGCGACGATTTCCGCCACGATCGCCAGCCCTAGGCCGCTACCGCCGCCGTCACGTGATCGGTCGGAGTCAAGCCGCACGAACCGATCGAACACCCGAGTTCTGTCCTGGGCGGGAATACCTGGTCCGTCATCGGCAACATTGAGCACGACTGATGTAGTGCGGTGCCTCACCTCGATTTCCACGGTCGAGGTGGCATGCCGCACGGCGTTGTCGAGCAAGTTGCGCAGGAGGCGGAATATGCTCCCCAGATCGCCGGTGAGCGTTGCAGCTTCCCTGTGCAGGCGGATGTCCAGGTTGGTTTCACGTCGGAGCCGGTTCGCCTCCCCTTCGGCTAACACGCCGAGATCTATTTCGTCGCCGCGCACAGCTAGTCCGTGTTCGTCGGCGCGCGCCAGCAGCAGGAGGTCTTCAACGAGTGTCTGCATGCGTTGCGCCTCTGGAATAAGGGTTCCGCGGGTCAGCTCGTCATCGATCGCTTCGGGAAATTGCTGCGCCACTTCGAGGGCTGCGAGCAGGCTGGCCAACGGGCTGCGCAGTTCGTGCGAGGCATCACCGACGAACCGACGTTGCGCGTCGTGGCCGGATTCCACTCGTGCGAGCATCTCGTTCATCGTGGTCGCCAGCGCCGATATTTCGTCGTTTGGTGGCGGCACCGGAACGCGTTGCGAAAGGTCGGATGCAGAGATCTCGGCCACGCGTGACCGGATGGTCTCCACCGAACGCAGGGAACGTTTCACCAAGCGGAAAGTCGCCATAGCTGCCGCGCCGGTGATGATGACTATAGCGATCGCCAATAGCAGCGCGACCCTGGCGACGATGCGCTCGGCCGATTCGCTGCCGGCACCAACGATGACGGTGTAGACGCCGGTCGCGGTGCGAGCGGTCTGGCCACTTATGCGCATGTCGTCGTTGGGCGACAGGTCGTCGGGAATCCCAGTGCGCAGCGACGTACCGAACCAGCTCACCGGAAGCAGGGGTGTCTGCGGCGCAAAGGCTGATCGTCGGAGCACCTTGCCGTCGCTGCCGATGATTTGGATCGCACGGATGCGTTGATCCCCCGCGAGCAGGCGGTTGTCTAGGTCGGCGGCGATGTCGAAATCGAGGGCGGCGACGGTGTCGCGAACTCGTCCTGCGGCGGCATCGTCGGCGCTGGACAGCAACGATCTGTTCAAGAGATACAGCAGTCCCCCGCCGGTCACGAGACCGGCGACCAGAACGACCGATGCGCAGACGATCGCCGAACGTGTCGAGATTCCCCAATGGGTAGCGCGCAGCCAAGAGCACTGCGCGTACCACCTTCGTGGTTCGTCGGCCCTGGCCGCCCGTCCACCACTGTTCACGCTGAAACCCTAAAAGTCGCCGGACGATTCACGCAGAAGTTTCTCCAAGGTTGCGTTGTCGCCGGCTGCACCTTCAGCGTCGCTTCAGCGATGATCGATCACCCTGGAGCCGAATGCCTATCGTCGACGAGAAGAGCACGTGGTGCAGGATCTGATCGCAACCTACGGACTGTTGGCGGTCTTCGTGCTGATGGCGGCCGAATCGGCGTGTATCCCGGTGCCCTCGGAGGTGACGATGCTCTTCGCTGGAGCGCTCGCCGCGGACGCCGTAAGCGGACCGCATCCGAGCCTGGCGGCGGTGATCGTAGCCGGCACGCTCGGTAACGTTGTGGGCAGCTATCTCGCTTGGCTGATGGGCAAGTATGGCGGCCGACCCGGGCTGCGCCGTTGGGGGCACTATGTGGGGCTGCGCTCTCGAGCGATCGACAGAGCCCAGGACTGGTTTGATCGGTGTGGGCCATCGGTGGTGTTCTGGTCTCGGCTACTGCCAGGTATCAGAACCTTTATCTCTCTTCCCGCGGGTATAGCCGAGATGTCTCCTGCGCGATTCGGCCTTTACACCGTAGCCGGCTGCCTGCCGTGGACCGCGGTGCTGGCCATCGTCGGCTACGAGATCGGTGCGGATTGGCAGACGGCTGAGCGCGTTGTGCATCGTCACAGCCTCGCTATCGCGGTGGTGGTCTTCACGGCGATCGGCGTCTGGGTCTTACGCGCCATTCGCCGTAGCCGACGCGACGACGCCGGCGAAACGGTCAGTTCGGTGAACGGTCGGACAAATGCCGACGCGTGGGATGGTGGCGTGCCGGCGCTGGACGGAAGTCGATCGCAGCCGCCCGGGTCGGGGGCAAGTGCCGGCGCCTCGACGGTGACGACGCCTTCCGCGGCGTACGCCGGCCCGACGTCACCTTCCACCAAACTTCGCAGGGGAGATCGAACCACGCTAAGGCCAAGGGTGAAATGGCACGGACCATGAGCCAGCTGGCGCGGTCTGCTCGCGCGGACGTCGGCGGTTGCGGTTGGTCGGGGAGACGTCGGCCCAAAGGCCCATACCCTGCACCACGGACGCCGCCTCCCCGCGGGGTCACCGCTGCTAGGGGCGCAGCAGCGGGAATGCCGACCCAGAAGGTGTTGCTTGCAACATGTCTCGCCACTCCAGCGAAGCCACCGGCCCACCAGCTACGACGGTCAGTTCAACCGTCGACGCTCTTCGACGAGTCCAAGTGAAAAGGCAATGAAGATCTTGCTGGTCGAAGACGAGCGCCGCCTGGCAGCCACTCTGGCAAAGGGTATGCGGGCCGCGGGATACGTAGTGGCAACGGCAACCAACGGAACCGACGGCTTATGGCTCGGCTCCGAAGAGCAGTTCGACGCGATCGTCCTGGACATCATGCTGCCGGGGCTCAGTGGGTATGAGGTGCTCCGACAGCTACGCGTACGCAAGGTCTGGACACCAGTGTTGATGCTCACCTCCAAGGATGGTGAGTACGACGAGACAGATGCCTTCGAACTAGGCGCCGATGACTATCTCACAAAGCCGTTCCGATTCCGGGTGCTCACCGCCCGGCTGCACGCATTAGTCCGGCGCGGGGCTCCGCAGCGTCCCGTCGTACTCACTGCGGGCACCCTCACCCTCGATCCGTCCCGACGATCGGTCACCCGCGGCGATACATCCATCTCGCTTACACCCCGGGAGTTCAGCGTTCTCGAATATCTCATGCGCAAAAAAGACACTTTCGTGTCAAAGACCGAGATAGTGCAGGGTGTATGGGATTGGCACTTCGATGGTCCGGACAACATCGTAGAAGTCTACGTACGCAATCTGCGCCGCAAAATCGATGACCCCTTCGGCACCAACAGCATCGAAACGACCCGTGGTGTTGGCTACCGTCTGCTGCCCTAATGCGACTTCAACACCAAAAGGCTGGCCTTTTCCCGCTGCGAGATCAGCTCCCAGGCATGCTTCGCGGCGTGATCCTGGATATTTGTTGGGACATGGGCAAGTTGCGTGCGTATGCCCGGTCTTCCTGATGTGGAGATATCGGTCAATGAACTCGTGTGGCACCTCAGCTTGCCGTTCTGGTCGGTTAACGGAGTGCCTTTTCCCACGACCGGCGAGATTTGGGTGCACGGCGGCAACGTCAGAATCAGTTCCCCCGTTTGGACGCTTGAGCGAGTCCCGCCACCTCAACCATCGCCGATGTGATCTGGGCGATCTCCGTGCCCGAGCAGGTATAGGGCGGCATCGCGTAGACCAGGTTGCGGAACGGGCGCAGCCACACGCGGTGGTCCAGCGCCGCCGGGGTGGCGACGGCCAGGTCGACCGGCCGGTCGCATTCGATGACCCCGATGGCGCCGCACACCCGCACATCGGCCACGCCGGGTAGCGCCCGCGCGGGTTCGAGCCCGGCGGCCAGCGCGGCGGCTATCTCGGTCACCCGCGACCGCCAGTCCTGGCCGAGTAGCAGCTCGACGCTGGCCAGCGACACCGCGCAGGCCAGCGGGTTGGCCATGAACGTGGGCCCGTGCATCAGCGCGCCGGCCTCGCCGGCGCTGATGGTGTCCGCGATGTCGGCGCTGCACAGCGTCGCGGCCAGGCTGAGGTATCCGCCGGTCAGCGCCTTACCGACGCACATGATGTCCGGGCTGACCCCCGCGTGGTCGGCGGCGAAAAGCTCACCGGTGCGCCCGAAGCCGGTCGCGATCTCGTCGAAAATCAGCAGCACGTCGTGCCGACTGCACATCCCGCGCAGGTCCCGCAGGTAGGCGGGGTCGTGGAAGCGCATCCCGCCCGCCCCCTGCACGACGGGCTCGACGACCACGGCCGCCAGTTCCGTGGCGTGTTGCTCCAGTTGCGCCTCGAACGCCGCGCTGTAGGCGGCGTCGTACTCGCGCGGCACCTGCGGGGCGAACACCTGCGGGGCCAGCACGTCGGACCACAGCGAGTGCATACCGCCGTCGGGGTCGCAGATGCTCATCGGGGTGAAGGTGTCGCCGTGGTAGCCGCCCCGCCAGGTCATCAGCCGGTGCTTGCCGGGCCGGCCACGGCTGCGCCAGTACTGCAGCGCCATCTTGACCGCGACCTCAACCGACACCGAGCCGGAGTCGCTGAAGAACACCGTCTCGAGGCCCGGCGGCGTGATTGCCACCAGCAGCTGCGCCAGCCGGGCCGCGGGCTCGTGGGTCAGCCCGCCGAACATCACGTGGTTCATCGTGCCCAGCTGCCTGGTCAGCGCGGCGTCCAGCTCCGGGTGACCGTGCCCGTGGATGGCGGTCCACCAGGAGCTCATCGCGTCGAGCGCCTCGATGGGCTCGCCGTCCCGGATCAGCGTCAGCCAGGCACCGCGGGCGGCGACGGCCACGACGGGCGCCACCGATTCCCTGCCGATGGTGCTGTAGGGATGCCACAGGTGCGCCGCGTCGATCGCGCTGATTTGCCCGGGCGTGAGCCCGGCCCTCGACGCAGGCATAGAGACCGAGCGTAGAGCAGCCGGTTCGCACAAATCGCGGCCATCGGGGACCATCTAAGGCCATGGCTTCACCGCACCAGCCCGACGGCACCAACCCGGGTCACCCCATCGCCGCCCCACCGGTGCCCGTGCACCCCGCCCACGGGGCACCCCGGGTGCTTCGCCTGCGGATAGCGGCCTGGGACGTCATCTGCACCGTCACGCTCCTGGTGCTGCTCCTCATACTCGCTACGGCGACAACCTGGCCGGCGCGGCTCTTTGGCTTCCTCGCGAAGGTGTGCGAGGGGGACACGTGCGGACCGGTGCCCTTCGGGATCGATTACTACATTCACCCGGTGGTGTGGGGTGGTATCGGTGCGGCGATCGCCGCGGCCGGGATCGGCCCGTTCGTTTCCCTCCTAAAGGGCTGGTACATGTCCTTCTGGCCGGTCCTGGCCCTGGCCCTGATCATGGTCAGCTCGTTGGCCGGCTTTATTCTGACCACCTTCAGCGAACGCTATTGGCTCTGAGCACTCAGCGCTCGGCGCTCGTCGCCTTCACCGAGATCGACGGCAGCGCGGAAAAGTGCGAGTGGGGGTCGCGCTAACGTCGATTTCGGCGGCGGTGGAGTCACCTGATCGCGGCCCACCGTTGAGACCCAAATCACAATTGCGCACCCGCAATTGGGCCGGCCAGTCACCGTCCGGTCACGTTACGACAAATAATCCCTCGTGGACCTCACCAGGCATTTTCCGTCGGCAACTTCTGTTGTAAAAGTGTCTGTAGTGACTGGTGTGAATTCAGGCGGCGAGCCGGCTGGGTTCATTTCCAAGCGTCATGCAGCGGCGTTGGGCCCCGACGGGGAGGCACCTCGCCTCCTGCAATAGAGGCCGATGCGCGAAGTCACCGCGACGGAGGCCTAGGACCCGAGAAGGTGGGAACCCCAATGAAACGCATCTATGCTTTCGCGATCGGTTTCGCGATGCTGGTGGCCCCGTTGGCCACCGCCAGCATCGCGACCGCCGACCCGGGCACCCGGGCGATGGACTACCAGCAGGCCACCGACATCGTCGTCATGCGCGGTCTTTCGCAGCGCGGCGTGCCGTTTTCCTGGGCCGGCGGCGGCGTCACCGGCCCCTCCCGGGGCAAGGGCACCGGCGCCATGACCGTCGGTTTCGACGCCTCGGGCCTGATGCAGTACGCCTACGCCGGCGCGGGGATCAAGCTGCCGCGTTCCTCCGGCGAGCTGTACCGGCTCGGCCAGAAGGTCCTGCCGCAGCAGGCACGCCGTGGCGACCTGATCTTCTACGGTCCCGAGGGCACCCAGAGCGTCGCGATGTACCTCGGCAACAACCAGATGCTCGAGGTGGGCGACGTCGTCCAGGTCTCGCCGGTGCGTTCCACCGGCATGACGCCCTACCTGGTCCGGGTTCTCGGAGACCAGCAGACGCCGTTCCAGCAGGCACCGCTGCAGCAGGTGCCCGCGCAACAGGCGCCACTGCAGCAAGCGCCGGCGCAGCAAGCGCCCACGCAACAGGCACCGCTGCAGCAAGCGCCAGCGCAGCAAGCCCCGACGCAGCAGGCACCGCTGCAGCAAGCGCCAGCGCAGCAGGCACCGCTGCAGCAAGCGCCGGCCCAACAGGCGCCGGTGCAGCAGCTGCCCCTGCTGCAACAGCCGACGCAGGCGCCGTTGCAGCAGGCGCCCTACGGCATCACGCGGTAGCCCTTCGCGCGGCCGTTTCTCCCCGCCGAACACCCGCCACTTGCTCCCCTGAGCTGCCTCGCCGGTAGGCCGGCGGTCAGGCGCAGGCGGCGGTTTTCGGTAAGTTGGCGGTTGACCATGCAGAGCCTGTCGCCGCCTCACCCACCGGTTGCTCGTGCCGCACCGGTGGCTGCGCGGGCGCGCGCGGCCAGGTTCTATCGCTACGACCTCGACGGCCTGCGCGGCATTGCGATCGCGCTCGTCGCCGTGTTCCACATCTGGTTCGGGCGGGTTTCCGGTGGCGTGGACGTGTTTCTGGCGTTGTCCGGGTTCTTCTTCGGCGGAAAGATCCTGCGCGCCGCGCTCAACTTTGACCTGTCGCTGTCGCCGGTAGCCGAGGTGATCCGGCTGGTTCGCCGCCTGCTTCCCGCCCTGGTCGTGGTCTTGGCCTGCTGCGGGCTACTGACCGTCCTGGTGCAACCGGAAACCCGCTGGGAGACCTTCGCCGACCAGAGCCTGGCGAGTCTCGGCTACTACCAGAACTGGGAGCTGGCCAACACCGCGGCGGACTACCTGCGGGCGGGTGAGGCCGTCACCCCGCTGCAGCACATCTGGTCCATGTCGGTGCAGGGCCAGTTCTACATCGCCTTCCTGCTGCTGGTGGCCGGGTGCGCGGTCCTGTTCAGGCGAGCGTTGGGCAGACACCTGCGGACCATGTTCCTGTTGCTGCTCAGCGCGCTGACGGTGGCCTCGTTCGTCTACGCGGTCATCGCCCATCGGGATGACCAGGCGATCGCCTACTACGACAGCTTCGCGCGGGCCTGGGAATTGCTGCTGGGCGCGCTCGTCGGCGCCGTCGTGCCGTACATCCGCTGGCCGACGTGGCTGCGCACCGCCCTCGCCACCGTCGCGCTGGCGGCGATCGTATCGTGCGGGGCCCTGATCGACGGCGTCAAGGAATTCCCCGGCCCCTGGGCGCTGGTCCCCGTCGGGGCCACGATGCTGATGATCCTGGCCGGGGCCAACCTGCGGGCCGGCACCGATGACCGTTTGCCGCTGCCGAATCGGGTGCTGGCGGCGGGACCGCTGGTGGCGCTGGGCGCCATGGCCTACTCGCTGTACCTGTGGCACTGGCCGCTGCTCATCTTCTGGCTGTCCTACAGCGGTCACCGGCGCGCCGGCTTCGTCGACGGCGCGGCGGTGCTGCTCGTCTCCGGGGCGCTGGCCTACCTGACCACCCGGCTCGTCGAGGACCCGCTGCGCTACCGGACATCCGCCGGCGCAGCATCCCCCGCGCCCGTCCCGGCGGTCCCCTCGGCCGGCCGGTGGCTGCGCCTGCGCAGGCCGACGATGGCGCTCGGATCGATGGTGGTGCTGCTCGGCGTCACGCTGACCGCGACGTCGTTCACCTGGCGTCAGCACGTCACGGTGCTGCGCGCCGCGGGCAAGGAGCTCAGCGTCCTCAACCCGCAGGACTATCCCGGCGCGCGCGCCCTCACCGAACACGCGCGGGTGCCGGCGCTGCCGATGCGGCCCAGCGTCCTGGAGGTCAAGGACGACGTGCCGACCTCGACCCGGGACGGCTGCATCAGCGACTTCGTCAACCCCGCGCTGGTCAACTGCACTTACGGCGACGTCGCGGCCACCCGCAGCATCGCCCTGGCCGGCGGGTCGCACGCGGAGCATTGGCTGCCCGCGCTGGACCTGCTCGGCCGCGCCCACCACTTCAAGGTGGTGACGTACCTCAAGATGGGCTGCCCGTTGTCCACCGAGGAAGTCCCGCTGATCATGGGCAACAACGCCCCGTATATGCAGTGCCGCGAGTGGGTGCAACGGACGATGACCAAGCTGGTCGCCGACCGTCCCGACTACGTGTTCACGACGACGACCCGGCCGTGGAACGTCAAGACCGGCGACGTGATGCCGGCAACCTACATCGGCATCTGGCAAACGTTGTCCGACAACAACATTCCCATCCTCGGCATGCGGGACACCCCGTGGCTGGTCAAGAATGGCAAACCGTTCGACCCCGCGGATTGCCTGGCCAAGAAGGGCGGCAGCCCGGAGTCGTGCGTGGTCAAGCGCTCCGACGTGCTGTCCGATCGCAATCAGACCCTCGACTTCGTCACACAGTTCCCGTTGCTCAAGGTTCTCGACATGTCGGACGCGATCTGCCGCGCCGACGTCTGCCGCCCCGTCGAAGGAAACGTGCTGATCTACCACGGCGCGCACCACCTGTCGCCCACCTATGTGCGGACCATGACCAATGAGCTGGGCCGCCAGATCGGGGCCGGCACCGGTTGGTGGTGAACAGGCCGCCACGGCCGGCGCGCGGATAAGGTCAAATGATGCCGACAAACAATCCAGACGCTGCAGCGGGCCGGCAAACCGGCCCGGGGACTGGCACTGCCGCGCACGATGCCGGCAGGACCCAGCCCAGACTGGCCACCGTTTGGCCGGGCTACCCCTATCCGCTCGGCGCCTCCTATGACGGCGCGGGCACCAACTTTTCGCTGTTCTCCGAGATCGCCGAGAAGGTCGACTTGTGTCTGATCGACGACGACCGCACCGAGTCGCGGATCCCCCTGGATGAGGTCGACGGATTCGTCTGGCATGCCTATGTGCCGAACATCGTCCCGGGTCAGCGCTACGGATTTCGCATCCACGGCCCCTGGGATCCGGCGGCCGGCCACCGGTGTGACCCCAGCAAGCTGCTGTTGGACCCCTACGGCAAGGCCTTCCACGGCGATTTCGACTTCGGCCAGGCGCTGTTCTCCTATGACCTCAACGCCACTATGGGAGGGGCCCCGGACACCGACGGGGCCGACCCCGGGACCCCGCCCATGGTGGACTCGCTGGGGCACACCATGACCAGCGTGGTGAGCAACCCGTTCTTCGACTGGGGGTCCGACCGGGCGCCGCTCACCCCGTACCACGAGACTGTCATCTACGAGGCCCATGTCAAGGGCATGACGAAGACCCATCCCGGTGTCCCCGAGGAACTTCGGGGCACCTATGCCGGGCTGGCCCACCCGGTGGTCATCGATCACCTCAAGTCGCTCGGCGTCACCGCCATCGAACTCATGCCCGTTCACCAATTCATGCACGACTCGCGCCTGCTGGATTTGGGGCTGCGAAATTACTGGGGCTACAACACCTTTGGCTTTTTCGCCCCGCACAACCAGTACGCGGCCAACCCCGAGTCCAGCGTCGGCGAATTCAAATCCATGGTGCGCAGCTTTCATGAGGCCGGCATCGAGGTCATCCTCGACGTGGTGTACAACCACACCGCCGAGGGCAACCACCTCGGTCCGACGATCAATTTCCGCGGCATCGACAACGCCGCCTACTACCGGCTCGTCGACACGGACCTGCGGTTGTACAAGGACTACACCGGCACCGGCAACAGCCTCAACCCCCGCCACCCGCACGTGCTGCAGCTGATCATGGACTCGCTGCGCTACTGGGTGCTCGAGATGCACGTCGACGGGTTCCGCTTCGATCTGGCCGCCACGCTGGCGCGCGAGCTGCACGACGTCGACCGATTGAGCGCGTTTTTCGACCTGGTGCAGCAGGATCCGGTGGTCAGCCAGGTCAAATTGATCGCCGAGCCGTGGGACGTCGGCGAGGGCGGCTACCAGGTCGGAAATTTCCCGGGTTTGTGGACCGAG
Source organism: Mycobacterium sp. (assembly GCF_025965855.1). GTDB lineage: Bacteria > Actinomycetota > Actinomycetes > Mycobacteriales > Mycobacteriaceae > Mycobacterium. The sequence goes on from NZ_JAOPWB010000357.1 coordinate 14,491, forward strand.
TGGAACGGGAAGTATCGCGATACTGTGCGCGACTACTGGCGGGGGGAACCCGCGACCCTGGGCGAGTTCGCTTCCCGGCTGACCGGATCGTCGGACCTGTATGAGGCGACCGGCCGACGCCCCAGCGCCAGCATCAACTTCGTCACCGCCCACGATGGGTTCACCCTCAGCGACCTGGTCTCCTACAACGACAAACACAACACGGCCAACGGCGAAGACAACCGCGACGGGGAAAGCCACAACCGGTCATGGAACTGCGGCGTCGAAGGCCCCACCGACGACCCCGACATCATGGAGCTGCGCTCCCGCCAAATGCGTAACTTCTGGGCCACACTGATGCTCAGCCAGGGCACGCCGATGATCGCGCACGGCGACGAGATCGGGCGCACTCAGAACGGCAACAACAACGCCTACTGCCAGGACTCCGAATTGTCCTGGATGGACTGGTCATTGGTCGACAAGAATTCGGATCTGCTGGCATTCGCACGCAGGGTGACCACCTTGCGCAAAAACCATCCGGCGTTTCGCCGGCGCAGGTTCTTCGAGGGTGAGCCGATCCGGACCGGCGACGAGGTCCGCGATATCGCCTGGCTGAACCCAAGTAGCCGGGAGATGACGCATGAGGATTGGGGCGAAAGCATTCACAAGTGTGTGGCGGTGTTTCTCAACGGCGACGCCATCGACGCACCGAACGCCCGCGGCGAGCGGGTGGTCGACGACTCATTCCTGTTGTGCTTCAACGCCGGCGAAGAACCGGTGGAGTTCGTGATGCCGAACGGCGACTACGCCCAGCAGTGGACGGTGGAGCTGGACACCAACCAACCGGCGGGTATCAAAGAAGGACGCGACCAGGTGGTGAACGCCGAAGAGAAGGTCTCGCTGCCCTCACGTTCGCTGCTGGTACTTCGTAAGACCTTGTGACGCATGGCCTTACCCGTCCTGTCCACCTACCGGCTGCAGCTGCGGGGTGAGTCCAGCGGGTTCGGGTTCACCTTCGCCGACGCCGAGGGCCTGTTGGATTACCTCGACGACCTCGGGGTGACCCATCTGTACCTCTCCCCGGTGCTGACCGCGGCCCGCGGCTCCAACCACGGGTACGACGTCACCGACCCGACGACGGTCGCACCGGAGCTGGGCGGTCCCGACGGTCTGGCGCGGCTGTCCGCGGCGGCCCGGGCGCGCGGCATGGGCCTGATCGTCGACATCGTCCCCAACCACGTGGGCGTCGACGACCCCGAGCAGAACCCTTGGTGGTGGGACGTGCTGCGGCACGGGCGGGGCTCGCCGTACGCGACGTTCTTCGACATCGACTGGGACCTCGACGAGAGCGGCCGAATTGTGCTGCCAATACTGGGTTCCGACGACGACGCGGCCGAGGCGAAGGTCGACGGCGACCGGCTGCGGCTGGGCGACCTGGCGCTGCCGATCGCCCCGGGCACCGGGGAGGGAAGCGGCCCGGAGGTCCACGACCGCCAGCACTACCGGTTGGTGGGCTGGCGAAACGGGGTCTGCGGCTACCGGCGCTTCTTCTCGATCACCTCGCTGGCCGGGTTGCGCCAGGAAGATCGCGCCGTGTTCGACGCCAGCCACGCCGAAATCGCCCGCTGGTTCCGCGAGGGGCTCGTGGACGGCGTGCGCATCGACCATCCGGACGGATTGCCCGATCCCTGCGGGTATTTGGCCCGGCTGCGCGAGCTCCTCGGGCCCGACGCGTGGATCGTCATCGAGAAGATCCTGGCCGTCGACGAGGCCCTGGAGCCCACGCTGCCGGTGGCCGGCACCACCGGCTACGACGTGCTCCGGCAGGTGGGCGGCGTCTTCGTCGACCCGGCCGGCGAGGAAGCGCTCACCGCGCTCGTCGACTCGGCGGGGCTGCATTACCGCGACATGCCGAGGCTGCTCGCCGAGCTCAAGGTCCGCGCGGCCACCGACACCTTGGCCAGCGAGCTGGCCAGGTTGCGACGGGCCATCGCCGCGTCGGCGGGCAGCGATCACCCGCTGCTGCCCGAGGCGGTCGCCGCCCTCCTCACCCACGTCGGGGTCTACCGCAGCGACTACCCCGGCCTGGCCGCGCTGCTGCCCACCGCGTTGGCCGAAACCCAGGCGGAGTCACCACAATTGGGGCCCGCGCTCGAGGTGCTGACCGCCGCTCTGGCCAAGGGCGGCGAGCCCGCCACCCGGCTGCAGCAGCTCTGCGGCGCGGTGACCGCCAAGGCCGTCGAGGACTGCCTGTTCTACCGCGACGCCCGGCTGGTCTCGCTCAACGAGGTGGGCGGCGAACCGCGCCGTTTCGGCGTCGGCCTCGCGGAGTTTCATCACACCGCCGCCGACCGCGCCCGGTTGTGGCCCCAGACGATGACGACGCTGACCACCCACGACACCAAACGCGGCGAGGACGTGCGGGCCCGCATCGGCGTGCTGTCCCAGGTGCCGTCGCTGTGGAGCGAGTTCGTGGCCCGCTGGGAGGTCCGGGCCCCCTCCCCCGATCCCGCGACCGGACAGTTCCTGTGGCAGAACATCTTCGGGGTGTGGCCGGTGGGCGGCCCCGAAAGGGAGAAAGTCACCGACGAGCTGCGCGGCCGGCTGCACGCCTACGCCGAGAAGGCCATCCGGGAAGCGGCCTGGCGCACCTCGTGGAACGACCCGGACACCGCTTTCGAGGACGCGGTGCACCGGTGGCTGGACACCGTCATCGACGGCCCGGTGGCCGGCCAGCTGACCGAGCTTGTGGCCCAACTCAATCCGCACGCCGCGAGCGACGCGCTTGGCCAGAAGCTGCTCGCGCTGACCGTGCCCGGCGTGCCCGATGTCTACCAGGGAACCGAGCTGTGGGACGACAGCCTGGTCGACCCCGACAACCGACGCGCCGTCGACTACGCGGCCCGTCGAGCCGCCCTGAAGGAGTTGCAGCATCCCAAGATTCGCGTCGTCGCCACGGCGCTTCGGGTGCGGCGCGCCCACCCGGAGACGTTCCTGCGGGGCGGCTACGTTCCGGTCCTGGCCAGCGGCGAGGCCAGCGACCACGTGGTGGCGTTTCGCCGCGGGGACGACGTCCTGGTCGCGGTGACCCGGTACACCGTGCGGCTGGCGGAATCGGGCTGGGGCAACACGGTGCTGCCGCTGCCCGATGGCACCTGGACCGACGCGCTCAACGGCGCGGTGGCGAGCGGGGCGACGTCGGCCGCCCAATTGTTCTCGGACCTGCCCGTCGTTCTGCTGGAGCGTCGGCATGACTGAATTCCGGGTCTGGGCGCCCACACCCGCGCTGGTGCGACTCGACGTCGGCGGCGCGGTGCACCCGATGACGCGCTCCGGCGACGGCTGGTGGCACGCGAACGTCGATGCGCCGCCGGAGGCGCGGTACGGATACCTGCTCGACGACGACCCCACCGTGCTGCCCGACCCCCGGTCGCCCCGTCAGCCCGACGGGGTGCACGCCCGGTCGCAGCTGTGGGATCCGGCCGCCGCCGCCTGGACCGACGGCGATTGGCCGGGCCGGTCGGTCGAGGGTGCGGTGATCTACGAGTTGCACGTCGGCACGTTCACCGGTGGGGGCACGTTCGATTCGGCCATCGAAAAGCTGGACCACCTGGTCGATCTCGGGGTCGACTTCGTCGAATTGATGCCGGTCAACTCCTTCGCCGGCACCCACGGCTGGGGATACGACGGCGTGCTGTGGTACAGCGTGCACGAACCCTACGGCGGGCCGGACGGCCTGGTCCGGTTCGTCGACGCCTGCCACGCGCGGGGCCTGGGGGTGCTGATCGACGCGGTGTTCAACCACCTCGGCCCGTCGGGAAACTACCTGCCGCGCTTCGGGCCCTACCTGTCGTCGGCGAGCAACCCCTGGGGCGAAGGCATCAACATCGCCGACGCCGACTCCGACGAGGTGCGGCGCCACATCATCGGGTGCGCGCTGCGCTGGATGCGCGACTTCCACGCCGACGGCCTGCGGCTCGACGCGGTGCACGCGCTGGTGGACACCACCGCCATCCACATTCTCGAGGAACTCGCCACCGAAACCGACCGGCTGTCAAGCCAACTGGGCCGCCCGCTGTCGGTGATCGCCGAGAGCGACCTCAACGACCCGCGGTTGATCACCCCGCGCGATCGCAACGGGTACGGGCTCACCGCGCAGTGGGCCGACGATATCCACCACGCCATCCACACCGCCGTGTCCGGCGAGCGCCAGGGCTACTATGCGGACTTTGGTTCGCTGGCCACGCTGGCGGAAACGTTGCGGCAGGGTTACTTCCATGCCGGCACCTACTCGTCATTCCGGCGCCGCCGCCACGGGCGACCGCTGGACACGACGGAAAAGTCGGGCATCCCGGCCACCCGGCTGGTCGCCTACACCTGCACCCACGATCAGGTCGGCAACCGGGCGCTCGGGGACCGCCCCTCGCAGAACCTCACCGGCGGCCAGCTGGCCATCAAGGCCGCACTCGTCCTCGGATCGCCCTACACCGCTATGCTTTTCATGGGCGAGGAATGGGGAGCGTCGACCCCGTTCCAATTCTTCAGCTCGCATCCCGAGCCGGAGTTGGCGCGGGCCACCGCCGAGGGGCGCAAGGCCGAATTCGCCGCCCACGGCTGGAAGGCCGATGACATCCCTGACCCGCAGGACCCGCAGACATTTGCGCGCTCCAAGCTGAATTGGGACGAGGTGGGCCGCGGCGAGCACGCCCGCCTGCTCGGCATCTATCGGGATCTGGTCGCCCTGCGGCGCGACGACCCCGACATGGCCGACCCGTGGCTGGAGCACCTCTCCGTCGACTACGACGAAGAGGAGCGCTGGATCACCATTCACCGCGGCGGGTTGCGCGTCGCGTGCAACCTGGGCGCCGCGCCGGTGACGGTGCCCGTGTCCGGCGAGGTGATCCTCGCCTGGGGCGAGCCGAAGGTCGAGGCCGACAGCACCAAGCTGCCCGCGCATTCGTTCGCGATACTGTCGGTGCGCGAGCAGACGTAAAAGCCCCCAAAAACTGGGTATTTTGGGGGCTTTTACGTCTGCTCGCCGTTCGCGGCGGACCGCCCCCGAGGGGGCGTAGAGTGGACGTATCACTTAAATGAGCTAAGTAATGCGCTCCCGCGTGGAAGGGGTTCGTGGATGGCCCGCACCGAGAACGACACCTGGGATCTGGCGTCCAGCGTCGGCGCGACCGCAACGGCCGTCGCCGCCTCGCGCGCGATGGCGTCCCAGGGGCCGGATCCGCTGCTCGACGACCCGTGGGCCGACCCGCTCGTGCGGGCGGTCGGCATCGACACCTTCATCAAGCTGATCGACGGCGAGATCGGGCCCGGCGACGACGATCCCCTGCTGAACCGCCGGGCCATGAACGAGCAGATCACCGTGCGCACCCGCTTCTTCGACGACTTCTTCCTGCAGGCCACCGGCTCGGGCATCAGGCAGGCCGTGATCCTGGCGTCCGGGCTGGACACCCGGGCCTACCGGCTGCGCTGGCCGGCGGGCACGGTGGTCTACGAGATCGATCAACCGGAGGTCATCGACTTCAAGACGCGGACGCTGGCGGGCGGGGCCGCCGAGCCGTCCGCGCAGCGCCGCACGGTCGCGATCGATCTGCGCGACGATTGGCCCTCGGCGTTGGTAGCCGCCGGGCTCGACACCGGACAGCCGACCGCCTGGAGCGCCGAAGGGCTGTTGGTGTATCTGCCGTCCGACGCTCAGGACCGCCTTTTCGACAACATCGCCGCGCTCTCGGCGCCCGGCAGCCGGATCGCGACCGAACACATGGACATGCGCAACGTTCCCTCGGACTGGGCGCAGAGGCTGACGGAGCGCTCGCGCCGCATCGGCTCCAACATCAACCTGGCCGAGTTGTTCTACACCGGCGAGCGCAACACCGCCGCGGAATACCTCACCGGGCACGGTTGGCGGGTGGACGTCCGAACCACCGAAGAGATCTACGCCGCCAACGGGTTCGAGTTGCCCGACGACGAGCTGGCCGCCTTCGGCGGGGGCTCCGGCTACCTGACGGCGACCCTGGGCCAGGGCACCGGCGAATGAGGTGCGGTTCACCCGCGATCAGCTGAAGCGGTTCAGCGGTAAGACGTTGCCCGACTTGATATCCGATCGGGTTCGGCTGCTGTTCGTCGGCATCAATCCGGGCCTGAGAAGCGTTGCGGTGCAAGCTCACTTCGCTCCCCGCGGCAATCGGTTCTGGCCGGCGCTCCACCGCGCCGGCATCACCGATCATCTGGTCGACGCCTCGTCCGGGCTTGCGCCGGCTGACCGCGACTACTTGTTGGATCTCGGAATCGGCATCACGAGCCTTGTCGAGCGAGCGACCGCGAGCGCAGACGAGCTGACAGTCGTCGAATTCGTCACAGGCAGGGACAAACTGGACAAAATGGTTCGGCAGTACTCCCCTCGCGCTGTCGCCGTTCTGGGGATCACCGCCTACCGAGCCGCCTTCGGCGACCGCCGAGCGAAGCTGGGTCAACAGATTTCGCCCTACCCCCCAACCGAATTGTGGGTAGTCCCCAATCCGAGCGGGCGCAACGCCCACGCGTCGTTGCCGCGCCTCGCGGCCGCCTACGGCGAAGTCGCCCGAGCCGCCGGCATCCCTACACGCTGGGACGGCCGGTAGCGAGCACCGCCTGGGCGATCGCATCGGCCAGCGGATCGATCTCGTGCGCGCCCACGTCGGCGACGGTGACCCGGATTCCGGGCGACGTGCGAATCCGGAACCGCGTCCCCGGCGCCGCGGCCCAGCCCGCGCCGAGCAGCCGGGTGATCGCGACCGTCTCGTCGGGCACCGGGACCCACACGTTCAGCCCGGAGCGCCCGTGAGCGGCGACTCCGCGCTCGGCCAGCGCGGCGCGCAATCGTCTGCGGTTGTTGGCGTATTGCTTCTCGGCGTCGCCGACCAGGCGCGATGCCGCCTCGTCGGACCACAGGCCCACGGCGAGATCCTGCAACAGGTGGCTCACCCAGCCCGGGCCGAGGCGCAGGCGGCCGTGCACGCGGTCGACGGTGCGGCGGTCCCCCGCGAGCACGGCGACACGCAGGTCGGGACCGTAGGCCTTGGATGCAGACCGCACGAAGGCCCAGTGGCCGGTCGATCCGGCCAGCGTGTGCAACGGTGCTCCGGCGATGCCCGCGCAGTGGTCGTCTTCGACGAGCAGCAGCTCGTCGGCGCGGCCGGCCAACAATCCACGAAGCGCGTCCGCGCGATCCGCCGACAGCGCCGCACCGGTCGGGTTTTGCGCGCGGGTGGTGATGACCACGGCGCGCACACCGCGTCCCAGCGCCCGGGCCATGTCGGCGACCAGGGGCCCGTCGTCGTCGACCCGCACCGGCTCGGCCGAAAGACCAAGCGCGGCAAACAGATCCAGCATGTTGGCCCAGCCGGGGTCCTCGACGGCCACCCGGTCGCCCGGTCGCAGTTGCGCGGTGAGGGCGCGCTCGATGCCGTCCAGCGCACCGCTGGTCACCGCCAGGTGGTCGGCCGCGACGCCGTCCGCGGCGAGGGCCGCCCGGGCGTGGTCGACCAATCCGGGCGACATCGCCGGCTCCCCGTAAAGCACCGGTCGGGGGTGCGGCACTCGGGCGGACGCGATCGGCAGCAGCGCCGGGTCCGGGTTGCCGGTCGACAGGTCGCGAACGCCCGTGGGGAGGTCAAGCCCCAGCAGCGAGCGGGGGGTGGTCGCCGGGCGGTGCCGCACCCGGGTGCCGCGCCGTCCGGCCGTCTCGACCGCCCCGCGGTCGCGCAGCAGGCGGTAGGCCGCGGCCACCGTGTTCGGGTTCACGCCGAGGCGGCCGGCCAAGTCGCGGATCGGCGGCAACGCCTCTCCGGGCGCCAGGGAGCCATGCGAGATGGCCTCTTCGACGCCGGCGGCTATGGATTCCGCGCCCGTCCCGCTATATTGTACTGGCACGTGAATCATTATGTACTAGGACAAAATTGAAGGCAAGCCGTTGGAAACCACATACCTCCCCACGCCGCGAACCACGCCCACCCGCTACCGCGAGCGCGCCGACTACGACCGCACGACCGTCCACGCCATCCTCGACGAGGCCCTGATCTGTCACCTGGGCTACTCGAGCGCCGACGGGCCCGTGGTGTTACCGACGACGCACGCGCGCCTCGACGAAACCCTCTACCTGCACGGTTCCTCCGGCGGCGGACCCATGCTGGCCGCCAAGGCGGCGCCATTAGGCCTGCCCGTGTGCGTCACCGTCACCCTCGTCGACGCGCTGGTGCTGGCGCGGGCGGCCATGCACCATTCGGTGAACTTCCGCTCGGTGGTCGTGCTGGGCGCCGCGCGCGTCGTCGACGATCCGGCGGAGAAGTTGCGGGCCCTGCGCTGCCTGCTCGATCACATCCGGCCCGGTCGCGCGGACGACTGCCGCACGCCCAACCCGCGCGAGCTCGCCGCGACCGGGGTGCTCGCCCTCGACCTCGTCGAAGTCTCGGCCAAGGTGCGCACCGGCGGACCCGTCGACGATCCGGAGGACCGCGCACTGCCGCACTGGGCCGGCGTCGTCCCGCTGGGGCTGGCGACCGGGACACCGGTGCCGGCCGACGACCTCGATCCCGCTACGCCGCTGCCGTCCTACCTACGCTACTGAGCCGAGCACTCGCCGCGAGCGTGCGTGTCTGTACGTTGACACGCCGTAAAGCGTGTACAACTGCGCACCCTCGCGGCCAACGGCCCGCCGCCTACAGCAGGTAGCGGTAGGCCGGCGAACCCGGCTCGAGGGCCTCGACGTGAATTTCCGTCGCCCGCATCCGCGCCAGCAGCCCATCCAGGTCCGCGGCCGATCCCAGCTCGACGCCGACCAGGGCCTCACCGGTCTCCCGGTTGTTGCGCTTGACGTACTCGAACAAGGTGATGTCGTCGTTGGGCCCGAGCACCTCGTCGAGGAACCGGCGCAGCGCGCCCGGCTCCTGCGGAAAGTCCACCAGGAAGTAATGCTTGAGGCCGAGGTGCACCAGCGAGCGCTCCAGCACCTCGCCGTAGCGCGACACGTCGTTGTTGCCCCCCGAGATGAGGCACACCACGGTGGACCCGGGCTCGACGTCAGCTTCCAGCAGGCCGGCGACCGACAGCGCGCCCGCCGGCTCGGCGATGATGCCCTCGTTCTGATACAGGTCGAGCATGGCGGTGCACACCGCTCCCTCGTCGACCGTGGTGATCGAGACCATGTCGCCGGCGGCGGCCAGCGCGGCATAGGTCAGCGTTCCCGCCCGTTTCACCGCGGCGCCGTCCACGAACTGGTCGACGTGGTCCAGCGTCACCGGCTGGCCGGCCGCCAGCGCGGCCATCATGGCCGCCGCGCCCGCGGGCTCGATACCCAGCACCGCGGTGTTCGTCGTCCGCTCGGCCAGGTAGGTGGTGATGCCGGCGATGCAGCCGCCGCCGCCCACCGGGACCACGACAAGGTCGGGCTCGGCGTCGAGTTGATCGAGCAGCTCCACGGCGATGGTGCCCTGGCCGGCCATGGTGCGCGGGTCGTCGTACGGCGGCACCAGGGTGGCACCGGTGCTTTCGACGTCGGCGGACGCCGCCTCGGCGGCGAGGTCGTAGGTCGACCCGCCCACGATCAGCTCGATGAACTCCCCGCCGTGGTAGCGGATCCGGTCGCGCTTTTGTTTGGGCGTCTTGGCCGGCACGTAGACGCGGCCGTGCACCCCGAGCGCGCGGCAGGCGTATGCGAAGCCCTGCGCGTGGTTGCCCGCCGACGAGCAGACCACGCCCGCGGCCAGCTCCTCTTCGGACAGCTGCACCAGCAGGTTGTAGGCGCCGCGCAGCTTGTAGGAGCGCACCACCTGCAGGTCTTCGCGCTTCAGGTAGACCTGCGCGCCCGTGATCGCCGACAGCCGATCGCTCGGCTGCAACGGGGTGGGCGTGACCACCGGGGCGATTCGCACGGCCGCGGCTTCAACGTCCGCCGCGCCTAGCGGTGACTCGCTCGGGGTCTGGCTCAGTTCAGCGGACACCGATCAATGGTGCCATGCCACCCAGCTGGGAATTCAGGCCTGTGGAAATCAGCTGACGGGGCTGAGCACGAACACCGGAATCTGGCGGTCGGTCTTTTTCTGATACTTGGCGTAGTCGGGCCAGGCCTCGACGGCACGCTCCCACCAGGTGGCCTTCTCGTCGCCGAACACCTCGCGGGCGTCGTAATCCCGGGTGACGCCGCCGTCCTGCAGCTCGACGCGCGGGTTCTTCTTCACGTTGTGGTACCAGACGGGATTCTGCGGGGCCCCGCCGAGCGAGGCGACGATCGCGTACTCGCCGTCGTGCTCGACGCGCATGAGCGGGGCTTTGCGGATTTTGCCGGACTTGGCCCCGACGGTGGTCAGCAGGATGATGGGTTTCCCCTTCATGTCCGCGGCCTCGGCTCCCCCGGATTCGGCGTACTTGTCGGCTTGTTCGCGAGACCAGTCCAAGGGGCTCGGCGCGTATTCACCAGTAAGAGGCATGCCACCAACTGTAGACCGCGTACCCGTCTAGGGCGCCGGGCCCGTCAGATAGCGCGCGAGCACCGGGCGCACCCATTCGGTCAGCGTCGCGTCGTCCATTCCGGCCAGCGCCGGAACCCCAACGATGTAACGGGCCATCGCGATTCCCAGTACCTGTGAGCCGACCAGCGCAGCCCGCTCGGCGGCGCGGTCGGGGGTGACGGCGGTCAGCGCCGGGGCCACCTGCTCGACGAACACTTCCAGCAGCGCGTCGGCGGCGGCCCGGTTGGTCGCGGCCGCGCGCAGCAGCGGCAGGAAGGATCCTTGCGGATCCCACACCTTGACGAAGAGCGGCACCAGCACGTCCGCCATCCGCTCGGGGGCGACGCCGGAGAGGTCGGGTAAGGCGACCTCGAGCCGCGAGACCGCCGCGAACAGGTCCGCTTTGCTGCCGAAGTAGTGCATTACGAGTGCGGGATCCACCCCGGCCTCCGACGCGATCGAGCGGATTGTGGTCCGCTCGAAGCCGCGGGCGGAGAACTGGCCGCGCGCGACGCGCAGGATCTTCGCACGGGTGACCTTCCCGTCGCGGGTCTTCGCGGGCACGACGAAATTGTATTCAACAACTGTTGACACCGCCAGCATGACAGGCCTACCGTCGAGTTCAACAATTGTTGAACCCACTCGAGGAGGCCCCGCCATGACCGTGACCGTCATCCAGATCGGGCTCGATCCCGACGTGATCGATTACTCGTCACCGGAGTTCGCGCAATTCCCGGCGCTGTCGAAGGAGACGTTGCGGGCCGCCAACGACGACAACGTCGCGGGGTTGCGCGCCGCCGGCTACGACGTGGACAACTGCTTGATCGACTTCGGCACGGCGGGCGCCGAAAAGGCACGCCAATGGCTGGCGGGCAAGCGCTATGACGCGGTGCTGATCGGCGCGGGAATTCGCCTGGTCGCGAGTAACACCCTGCTTTTCGAGTCGATCGTCAACGCGGCGCACGCGGCACAGCCCGGCTGCCGCTTCGTCTTCAACCGCGCCGCCCTGGCCACGCCCGGCGACGTTCGCCGCTGGTTCCCCGAGCCGGAAGGAGCGGTCCGATGACCACCGTGCACGACGTCGACGTCCTGGTGGTCGGAGCCGGCCCCACGGGCCTGACCGCCGCCGGCGACCTGGCCCGCGCCGGGCGATCGGTCGCTGTGCTGGAACGCCGGCCCACCGAAAACCCCTCGAGCCGCGCGTTCGCCACCATGGCCCGCACGCTGGAGGTCCTCGACGCTCGCGGGCTGGCCGACGACCTGTTGGCACTCGGGCACCGCGCGCCGGGCGTGCGGCTCTTCGCCGGGGCCCGCATCGATCTGACCCACCTCGATTCGCCCTACCCGTTCGTGTTGGTCACCCCGCAGACCAACGTCGACGCGGCACTGCGCCGCTACGCGCTGGCCGAGGGCGCCGACATCCGGCGCGGCATCGAAGTGATCGCGCTCCACCAGGATGCCGATGGCGTGACCGTCACGGCCCGACCCCAGGACGACGGCGATCCCGCGCACCGACAGACCTGGCGATCGCGGTACGTGATCGGCGCCGACGGCGCCCACAGCACGGTGCGAACGTTGGTGGGCGCCGATTTTCCCGGCAAGACGGTGTTGACGTCGATCGTGCTGGCCGACGTTAAGCTGGCCCACGGGCCCTCCGACGGAGGCCTGACGGTGGGCGCCACCGGTGACGTTTTGGGTTTCTTGGCCCCCTACAACCGAGCGGACGGCTCGTGGTATCGGGCCATGGTTTGGGACCGCGACCACCAGGTACCCGACAGCGAGCCCGTTGACAACGCCGAGATCATCGACATCCTCGCCCGGGCCATGCACATCGACTTTGGCGTGATCGACGTCAGCTGGAAGTCCCGATTCCATTGCGACGAAAGACAAGTCGAGCGGTACCGACACGGCCGTGTGTTCCTGGCCGGCGACGCCGCGCACGTGCACTCCCCCATGGGCGGCCAGGGCATGAACACCGGCATCCAGGACGCTGCCAACTTGGCCTGGAAGCTCGATGCCGTGCTCGGCGGGGCGGATGACCGGCTGCTGGACACCTACCACTTCGAACGCCACCCGATCGGCAAACGCGTGCTGACCCAATCCGGACTGATCGCCCGCGGCGCGACGCTGCATCCGCGGCCCGCGCGGTGGTTGCGTAACCTATTGGCGCCCAACCTGCTTCGCATTCCCACGGTGCGCGACCTGGTTGCCGGCAGCTTCGCGGGCACGACACTGCGTTACGGTCGGCGGGGGCTGGTCGGCACCCGCGCCACTCAAATACCGCTGGCCGAGGGACGGTTGTCCGAATTGCAACGCACCGGAGGATTCGTCCTCGTGCGTGAACGGGGCGCCGCGCCGGTCGAGGCATCCGGGATGCTGCAAGCGGAGCGGGCCGACCGCGGCCCGGCCGTGCTGGTGCGCCCCGACGGGTACGTCGCGTGGGCCGGGGCATCGGCCGAAGCGCCGGTTACCGCGACCTGGCCAGTTCCGCAATGGTGTTGACGCGCCGGCTGGCAGCAGCGATCTCGTCGGCGAACTCGCGTCGTCGCGCAGCGATATCCGGATACTCGAAGGCGTCGACCAGCTCGCGGTGCCGGGCCAGGCGCAGCGCGGTCTTGAACAGTTCCATCGACCGCGACTCGGCGCTGGCGATCCTGCGCTGCAGGTCCCACTGCTTGCCCACCTCGAGGCACTCGGTGAGAAACGCGTCCTCGTCGAACGATTCGTCCTCCAGCGCGGCCAGCCGGTCGGCGACGATGTGGTAGGCGTCCAGGAACGGGCGCAACACCAGGTGCGCCAGCAGTAGGTCGGCCTTTTCCAGGAGGCCGCGTATGTCGGCCGCGCGGGCCGCCTTGCTGGTGTCCTCCACCCGTCCGATCAGGCGCACCTCGTCGGCGAGCTCCTTCTCGAATTGCGCGCGTGCCGAGAACAAGAACTCGAACTTGAACAACTCGCGCAGCCTCAGCGCCTCGTCGCGCACGCTCGTCGGCAACACCAAACCATCCACTGAAGCCTCGGCGTCTTCTGTCGCGGCCAGCAACGCGGTTTCGGCGATGGCGCGATCGACCAGAATGTGGATGGCGGTGTTGCGGTAGAACGCCGCGACCAGGTGCTGGTCGGCTCCGATGCCCCAGACCGGTTCCGTGCCGGCGTCGTAGACGCTGACCACGCCCGAGGCCACCAGCTGACGCAGCGTCCATCGGATCGTCGAGCGATTCGTCAGGTCGGCGGCGCCGGCCACCGTCCAGTTCCGCGCCGCGATATAGCTGGCCAGCGGCCGCACGGTGGCCAGCACCTCGCTGATGGACAACGAGCGGTCCGCACCCAGCAGCGCGAGGCTCACCACCGCGGTCGGGGTGACGGGCGTGGCGCGATTGATCCGGTGCTCGACGTCCAGTGCGATGCGCTCGATTTCGGTCCCGGTCCCGGATGTCGAGGTATCCAAGGCGCGCAACTCCTCCAGGCGCTTGCGCAGCGGCAGCGGTTCGCCGAAGTCCAGGTAGGCGCGCCCCAGTCGCTCGCCCTGCTGTCGCGCCAACCGGATCAGGAACCGGAAGTCCTCCGGCCGTTTCACGGCACCGTAGGCTTCGGCGGTCATCGCCTCCACCTCATGCAGCTGGTCGTACACGATGGAAGTCGGCACCAAATAGACCTCGGGACCGTCGATTTCGTCGACGGCGTCGCTGATGTAGCGCAGGATCCCGTACACCGGGGGCCGCAGCTTGCCGGTCCGGGTCCGGCCCCCCTCGATCGACCAGGTGAGGTTGGCGTGGTTTTGCACCAGCTGGGCGGCGAAGGCGCGCAACGCGAAGCGGTACACCGGAATGTCCTTGGTCCGACGCCGGACGAAGATCGTCCCCGTGCGCTTGGCCCAGGCGCCCATCGGGAAGAAGTTCAAGTTCGCGCCGCCGAAGGTGAGCGCGGGCGAGAGCCGGTTTGCCTGGATCACCTCGGGCAACAACAGGCCGTCCAAGTAGGAGCGGTGCGAAAAGGCAAACGCCAGCGTCGCTTTGCGATCCAGCCTACGCAGCTGGGCGATCTGGTCCTCGTCGACCAGGATGTCGTAGGCCCGCATCAGCCAGCAGCTGAAACTGCGCCAGGCCCGCACCGCCCGCTCGTCCAGCGAGGGCGCCATCTCACGCAGGTAGCCGGCGGCCTCCGCGCGCACCCCGTCCAGGTCGCGCCCGAGTTCCTCCGCCAACTTGGCCAGCCGCTCGCCATACCAGGGCGCCGCCAACAGCTCGACGACCTCGTCCGGGTCGGTCGGCAACGGGGCCGTCGATTCGTCGACGATTCCGGTGCGCTGCAGCAACTTTCGCACTCCGGCGCGACCGATCTCGCGCGCGGTCACCCCCAGGCCCCGCTCATGCCGGCTGCACCGTTGCGGGCTCGGAAGGCTCGTGGACGTCGGGATGCAGGTCACTGGAATAAAGTTCCTCGATCTCGCCCGCGTACTTCGCCATGATCGGCTTGCGCTTGAGCTTCATCGTGAGCGTGATCTCGTCCCCACCGGGCTCCCACAGCGTGGGCAATACCCGGAAGCGCTTGATCTGTTCCACCCGAGACAACTTGGCGTTGCCCTCGGCCACATCCGCCGCGATTTGCGCGATGACCTCCGGGTGGGCCGCCAACGCAGACGGAGAGGCATCCAACAGTCCATGCTGGGCCGCGTACGGGCCGACCGAGTCGGCGTCGAAGACCATGAGGGCGGCGTTGTACGGCCGCCCGTCCCCGATCGTGAT
Organism: Mycobacterium sp.; assembly: GCF_025965855.1. GTDB lineage: Bacteria > Actinomycetota > Actinomycetes > Mycobacteriales > Mycobacteriaceae > Mycobacterium. The sequence continues at coordinate 29,708 of NZ_JAOPWB010000357.1, forward strand.
CATCACGGCGACCATCGGGCAGGCGGCGAGGATGGTGTTCTCGATGTTGGCCGGTGACATGTTCTTTCCGGCCGCATTGATGATCAACTCCTTCTTCCGGTCGACCACCCGCAGATAGCCCTCGGCGTCGGCCTCGATGATGTCGCCGGTGTGCAGCCAGCCGTCCTCGTCGATCGCCTCGGCGGTCTTGACGGGTTCCTTGCGGTAGCCCTTCATCACCAGCGGACCGCGGACGAGATACTCGCCGTCATCGGCGATCTTGCCCTCCAGCCCGGGAAGCAATTTGCCGACGGTGCCGAGGTGGGCGTCGCGCGGATGGCTCACGGTAGCAACGCAACTCAGCTCCGACATGCCCCAGACCTCGGCGATCGGGATGCCGATGCTGATGAAGAAGGCCAGCGTCTCGTTGGGGATCGGGGCCGCACCGGACACCGCCCAGCGGAGTTCGCCGAAGCCGAGCCGCTCCCGCAGCTTTGACAACACCAGTTCGTCGGCTTTGGCCCATTCGGCGGCCAGTTCGTCCGGCATCTGGTCACCGGCCAGGAGGGTGGCGGCGCGTTTGGCGGCCACCGCCATCGCCCACTGCAATGCCTGCCGCTTGACTTCGTCCGTCTCATGACTGACGGCGAATTCGATTGCGGTCTTGAGCTTTTCCCATACGCGCGGCACCGCGCCCCACACCGTGGGTCGCACGTCGGGCAGCGCGGCGGCGATGGCGCGCGCGTCGGAGACCACGGTGACCTGGGTGCCGTTCACCTCCAGGCCGTATAGCCCCATTACCCGGTCGGCGATGTGCGCCGTCGGGAGGAAGGACGTGATCCGGTCACCGAACTGGATCGGAAGTACGGAGTTCAGGGCGGACGCCTCGAACAGCAGGTTGGTGTGGGTCATCTCCACACCCTTGGGGTTTCCGGTGGTCCCGGACGTGTAGATGAGGGTGACGACGTCGTCGGGTTGCACCGACCGCCACGTGGATTCGAAGTCGAAATCCTCGTGCGCCGCGGCATAAAGGTCGTCGACCGAGATGGTGCCCGGTGGCGAGCCGTCGATGCAGATGATGTGCTCGATGGGCGCACCGCTGGCGCGGATGCGGTCCACGTACTGCTCCTCGCAGATCGCGACCCTGGTGCCGGCGTTTTCGAACAGGTAGGTCAACTGCTCGGCGGGCAGCGTGTTGTAAACCGAAAACGAAACGGCACCGACGTGTTGGGCGCCGATCTCGAATGGGTAGAACTCGATCCGGTTGGCCATCATCAGCGACACCGTGTCGCCCCGCCCAACCCCCAATCCGGCCAGGCCCGCGGCGACCTTGCGCACCTGCTCCGTAAGCTCTCGCCACGTCAACGTCTGGGTTCCGCCGGGCGTCCGGAGCGCGACGGCATCCGGATCGATCGACGCGGTGCGCTGGAACGCCTCGCACAGGGTGGCCGGACGTTCGGTTGTCGTCATTTCCGTATCTCCTTAGCGCCGGAGCCGCACTGCCCTTCGTGAGCGTACGTCCGTGATCAGGGGCACGGAATACATCGCAGGATTTCAAACTCCTTCAGGTCTGGGGCCGCCAGAGCTGCACCGTGGTCGACGCCCCACCGGGCAATTCGAGCAGTTCGATGGGGGTGCCGTCGGGGTCGTAGATGAAGAACATCCGCACCCCGCCGATGTCGACGGGGGGCTCGGCGCGGACGTCGGGGTGGTGGCGCCGAACGGTGTCGTAGGTGGCGTCGAGATCGTCGACCCGGAAGGACATGTTGGTGTAGCCCAGGTGCGGGCCGCTCGGAATGTCCGGCACCGCGCCCAACGACAGCAGCTCGACCATGGAGGCGCCGATGAGCCCGCCGACCATGCGGCCCTGCTGCGCGGCTCCGCCGGTCACTGAGTCCAATCCGGCCCCTTCCAGCTCGACGTCGAACACGACGTCCATGCCCAGCACCGCGGTGTAGAACTTGCGCGACGCCTCGATGTCGGAGACGCCGATGCAGATGTGGGAGAAGTTCTGCACGGCGATCGGGTGCGGTTGGGTCATTGCTGCTCCTTCGGGACGTGAATGCCGCACGTGCAGGCATCAATTGACGGACACGTGCAGCGCATCCCCCACTCGATGACGGCCCGCGCCCGGGCCAGCGACTCGACCTGGGCATCGATTTCGGCGAGTTTGGCCTCGACCAGCGCGCGGCTGGCGGGGCGCCCGGGCGCGTCATCGGCGAACAGCAGCTGGATCTCCTCCAGCGCGAACCCGGCGGACTTGCACAGTCGGATCACCTCGAGCCGGGTGAGCACCGAATCGTCGTAGCGGCGCTGGCCGCCGAGGCGCGCCGGTGCCGAAACCAGCCCGATCTGCTCGTAGTAGCGCAGCGTGGTCGCCGCGACCCCGGCTCGGCGCGCCACCTCTCCGATCGTCAGGCTTGGGACCATCGGGCCTCCCGAGAGTTTGATGCTTGACTTAGAGCCAACTCTAAGTCGTTGACTGGGGTCATGCATACACACGCACTCGAGGAGCTGAGCCGGGCCCGCTACGCGCTGCTCCGATCCTTCCGCCGCGACGGCACCCCGGTCGACACCCCGATCTGGTTCGGGCTGGACGGTGACGCCTTGCTGTTCCGAACCAAGGTGGGGCCGAAGACCGGGCGGCTGACGGCCCGCCGCGACGTCGAACTCGCCGCCTGCGACTACCGGGGCCGGCTGCGCCCGGGCGTGGCATCCTGGGTCGCCGGCCGAGCGACGATGCTGTCGGGAACCGACGCCGAGCGGGCCAACCGCGTACTGCACCAACGCTACGGCTGGCAGTGGAACATCGTGCCGCTGATCAAAGTTCCGGGCGTGACCAACGTCCACCAGGACCTGTGCGTGGGCGAGAAGCTGCGGCGCGCCCGTCACCGCCGGGTCTGGGCCGACAGCGCCATCGTGCGGGTGGACCTGCCATGACCGCGACGAAGGCCGCACCATCCGACCCCGTCCGCTCCCCCACAGTCCTCCAATGCTGCAGCGCCGCAGCCGGACTCGTTCTGGGCCTGGTGCGACCCAGGCGGCTCGACCGGCGGTTCATCCGCAGCATCGCCGACGCGGGACTTCCGGATCCCCGCCGCACCGTGGCGGTTACCGCGCTGCCCCAGGTGCCGCGCTCGGTGCCGACGGCCGCGATCGTCGAGGGCACGTTCACCCCTGCGCGCGTGGAGAACTCGCTGACGTCGTTCGTCGTCACACATCCGAAAGCCACGTTCATCGTCGATCCCGCAGTCTGCACCGATGTCGAGCAGCGGGCGATCGCCCAACTGCCCGCGGTGCTGCGTATCGTGGTCCGGCCGCCCGCGGACACCATCCCCACCATCACGGCATTGGCACGGCTGCCCGAAACACCGCGCCTGGATTTCGCATTACCCACCCACGCGCATTGGGATCACGTGTCGGGGCTGCTGGACATGCCCGGTCTTCCCGTGCACCTGCACCGCAAAGAAAACGAGTGGATCGGTTCCGGTC
>NZ_JAOPWB010000358.1 GCF_025965855.1 Mycobacterium sp.
GGGCACGATGGGCAATGAGGTGGAAGCCCGCACTAAACGCGTTCGCAATCACCTTCAACGGCCGGATCACCCCGACCGGCAACTAACAAATGCCAAGGTCGGATCCACCGTTAATCGGACAGCCCCACCGTTGATTCAGATGCATCGGCGCGGTGTCGCCAATGGACCGTGTAGTAGCGACGTGCCGACGAGGTGATGTTCGTCGGGGTCGTCGAGTCTGAAATCAGCGGCTATTTCGTTAGACCGTCGAGATGCCGCAATGTATTCGGTGATCACGTCGACGAGGGTTTGGTCGTCGCCGAGGCGGAAGCTGCCGTCGCCGCCTGTTTGGTGGCCGTCGCATCCGTCGATGCTCATAGGTGCCAGTATTCATTGGAACCAGATGCGTTCGGCCGCAGCGCAGTGCTTGATGAGTGAGATGGGCGTGGTCAGCGAGGGAACCAGTTTCTCGCGGGCTTGAGTGTCGGAGAGGTGTTCGACGGCTCGCACAAGCTCCGTCCGATTCAAGTTCGACTGCACCTGCGCGTGACGCTGACCTGGCCGTGTACGTACTCTCACAACGGCTTTGCGTTCTGTTTGTCTCAGGAAGCGCTGCCTTGTCCTGCGCCGTACTGACGCAGACCACTGGCACTGGGCCCGGTCTCGGAGTGGCAGAGCGCGCCTAGGTGGTCGGGTGTGGGGGTTGGTTGGGTGGTTGGGTGAGGTCGATGCAGTCGGTCATGCCGTTGGAGGAGGCGTCGCGGTCGGTTAGCGAGTCAAGCCCGAAGGTGGTTTGGCAGAACTTGAGCAGGCTGACGTGGGAGTTGAGTTGGCTGCTGAGATGGCCGGGTTTGGCGTACGGCCCGACCACCAGGCACGGCACCCGTGAGCCGTAGCGGAAGGGCTGGCCGTCGAACTCTTGGAATTGGTCGGCGAGCCGTTGTGCGTGGGTGTGATCCCAGGTTTCGACCACGGGTGGGTCGACGTGGTCATACCAGCCGCCCCAGTCGTCCCATGTGACGAAGATGGCGACGCGGTCCCACAGTCCGCCGTCGGCAACTGCCTGGATTTGTTGCACGGTCCAGGTCATGCCGTCGGTGACGTTTTGGGTGGGGTGTTCGGACAGGTCGGGTTTGCCGTCGCCGTATACCCACGACACGGTGGGCAGGGTGCCGGCGCGGGCGTGGGCGGCGAACTGGTCGCGGGTGTGGTTGTTGTTGTGGGTGTGTAGGCCGTCGATATAGGTGAAGGCGTAGCCACCGTAGTTGCCCCACGACATACCGGCCATCTCCAGTGCTGCCGGTAGCGATGGCAGCTGGTATCGGTCGGCGGGGGTGGGGCGGTAATGGTGGTGGGGGTTGTTGATGACCGGGGCGTCGGCGCTGATCAGCATCAGGTGGTTGGGTGTGGAGGGGCCGGCGACTTCGGAGAAGTAGTTGTCGCACAGGGTGAATCGGCGGGCGAGGTCGAAATAGCCTGGTATGTCGGCTTCCGTGTATTGGACCCGGTGGGCGGTGTCGTTGGCGCGGTTCATCCAGGCCTGGTGGCGGTGGTCGGGGTCGGCGGGCGGCGGGTTTTGCGCCCGATCCATTGTCACTCCATTGGCGCCGGGGAAGGTGCCGAAGTAGTTGTCCATTGTGTGGTTTTCCTTGACGATGATCACCACGTTCTCGATCGGACCGGCCATAGCGCCTCTCTCTAATCGGTTGGCGGAGTTTGGATCACAGTGTCGTCCGCATTGCCGAACATGAAAGTGCACACGCGGTGAACTTCCGGCAACACGGCATCGACATACGCAGTGTCCACGGCGTTCACGTACGTGCTGAGGCCGTCCGTTGTCAGTTGGACACTGCTGGTCAGGCGGGATGCCAGGTCGGGCATGAACACCTCGGGGTCGTACCCGGTGCGCTCACCGACGGGTGGGTCAGGTTGAACCGCAAGATGTTGGGATCGGTAGCAGCGCGCGGTGTCCACTTGCTGCTGGGCCCACCCGGGGCCGACAGCAACGCAGCGCCCGCGCGCTCAGCGACAGCGAATACCGCTCGATAGTCGTCGATCCGCTGATCGACGATCTGCATGCCAACCTGATCGCGCGCAACCGCTATCGCAGCGGTATCGCGGCCGTCACCGATGCTGGAAAGTCCCACCCCGATCGACCCACGCGGCCCGGTATTGACGCCGTTGACCACGGTGATTGGTTTCACCCTGGTGTCCGAACAAGTGACAGACCTGTCAGGGAAGCGTGGCTGTGAAGGGCCAAACCTTCATCTCCTGCACAGCATCGTGTCCAAAAGCTCTATCTACGAACAGAACTCCCTTCCACGTCTGTGGCGCACGTAGGATCTCAAATTCCGTGTTACCGTCTCAGATCGATGCCACCGCGATGTCATCGGTGACAAGGATTTGAAACAAGCCCGACGATCATGGCCAGTACAGTGGCACTTGTGGTTTGTCACGTTCGGGAGCGATGCCCCCGCTCCGCATTGTCGTCTTGGTCGCCGGCATGTCGAGATGGGGAAATTACAAGATGAATCGGAGGACGCTGGTACTCGCTATCGGATCGGTGGGGATCGGGGTGTCTTCATGCTCGTCTGGTGCACGGCCCGACGTGCCCGCCACGCCCGTCACCCCGCAGCAGGTCGAGGAAGGCGCGGTGCCGGCGGCGCTTAAGGTGCCTGCGGGCAACAAGCTGACCTCGTCGCTGGATGGTTCCGGTGTGCAGACGTACCAGTGTGCGAAGGGCGCGTGGGCGCTGCTACAGCCCGCGGCCACCCTAAGCGAGCACGGCAAGCCGGTTGGCCTGCACTTCAAGGGACCGATTTGGGTGTCGACGGTAGACGGCAGCGAGGTGGGCGCGGCCCCTGCCCCTGTGGCAACCGTCAACCAAGACGGCGCCGTACCGGAACTGTTGCTGAAGGCCAACCAGAACCAGGGGCAGGGCATGTTCAGCAAGGTGACCTACGTGCAGCGGCTCCAGACCAAGGGCGGCCTGGCGCCGTCCGGATCGTGCACCGACGGGACGCAGCAGGCCATCCAGTATTCGGCGCTGTACCGCTTCTGGTCGGCCGCGGACTGACCGATTGGGTGCGGTCGGTTGGCGCCGGCAGGAAATCTGACGGCGCCGGGTCGGTCAGATGTGGCGTGCTCTTTCGGCGGTTACAGCATCGCGTACGGCTGGGACGACTTCGTCGGCGAATTGTCGAATGACGTCGGCAGATTCGGCGCGGTAGAGGATGTAGGCGCTGATGCCCGCGGTGATGGCGGGCCGGCCGTGACGAAGCCGAGATAGTACGGCCAGAAGCACCAAACGAACCGCTATTTAGGTTGCTGTGGCGCTCCCACCACACAGCCCTCGCTCGACGGCAAGTACCTGCTGTGCCACGGGCAGAGCTTCATGACCGGGATCCAAGCCCTCGTGCGGCTGCCACTCGAACGACGTCGCCGAGACGAACGTAATGGGCGCAATACCGGCATCTTCACCCCCGGCGACCAGGGGTCGCCACTCGGGACCTACGACATCGAGTTGGAGCGCGCGAGAAAGCTGCTCGAGCAGCACGGCGTCGTTTTCCAGCCGGCTCTATTCGTACCGGCTCGGATGAGGCCCAGGGGTACGGTGCGGCTGGCGTGCGTTGGCCCCCGCGCTTCTACCACTCCCCTCCCCGGAGGGACGACCAATACGACGGGATCGAATATGCAGGGTTACCAGTAAACTCCTCCGTCTTCACTACTACGTTGTGCTGCAACATATTTCAGCGCCTAGCGGCATACCGATAACTGCTGCGTATCAGCACTAGGAACGCTCGCAGTACTTTTCGAGTCAACCTAGCCAATATCTGGCACTTCGCCGTCGTGAGCTGGCTGCGGTCGACGACGCACAGGTCAACGAGGCAAGTTGCCGAGCTGGCAGCTCACCGTCACCTGGTGCTGAATGAGTCCCGCAACGTCGTGATGGCCCTTCCACCGCAGGGTCCCGAGCGATGATGGATTGCTGCTGCGGTCGATTAACTGACGATCGGCTCCGCGAGTGCTTCCTGGGTACCGTGGGCCGCAGCGGTTTTCAGCGATTCGGCGACGAGCTGGGAGTCTTCGTTGGCATCGATGTCAACGACCTTTCCCCAGCGCATCCGCACGACGTGCACGCCGTGGTTCTCATACGGTGCGCCGTCGGGCAGGGTCTGCGTGCCAACCCAGCGAATGATGACCGTCGTGTTGTGTGGCCAGCCCTTGACCCAGACATCCCGCACGGTCAGCTTCAACGTGGGGCCCAGACGGCCCAGACGCTCAAACCAGCGGCCCAGTGCGTCGCGGTCGTGACGCTCACCGCCGAGCGCGTGATGTCCGCCGAAGCGGTGATGGATGTCGGCGGCGCAGTCCTTGAGAATGGCGCCGTAATCATGCGCGTTGACGCGCTCGAAGTTTTTGGTCGCGACCCGCTTGACGATCGTGTGGTACATCGTTGGTGTTCCTTCCCGTTTTTGGTTTGACACTGTCAAACATCTCTGACCAGAGTGGCAGAGCTGTTTGACACTGTCAAGCAAAATGGGCGAGAATATCTCTATGGCACCCGCCGCCCGCCCTCAAGTACGCGAGGCCCTGCTGGCCGCCGCGCGCGCAGAACTCGTCGAGCACGGTCGCGCCGCGATCAGCCTGCGTGCCGTCGCCCGACGCGCCGGCCTGTCGCACGCCTCGCCCAAATATCATTTCGGGGACCGGTCCGGGTTGCTCACCGCGATCGCCACAGAAGGGTTTCATGCGCTCGCGCGTCACCTGTCCCAAGTGCACCAATCAGACGCTCAGCGCCAACTTGCGAGCCTAGGGCGCGCCTACATCGACTTCGGCCTGTCTCATCCGGCCCTTTTTGAACTGATGTTTACACCCAGCGAATTGCGCGCCACCGACCCGGAACTCATTGCGGCACAACAGCAGGCAATCGGTGCGTTAACCACCGCGGTGAGCCGGCTGGCCGGAATCGACGCGACACCCTCAGGCCCCCCGAACCTGGCGCTGATCAGCTGGGCGCTCGTCCACGGTCTGGTGGTACTTGCCCGTGACGGTGCGCTACAGGCAGCGACTACACCACCAGCCACTAACGGCGCCGAACTCGCCCACAACCTCACCGACCTGTTCACCCGGTACGTCAGCGACGACCTCGCCGGTGTGAACGCAAACCGTGCCGCGAAGTCCACAGCCCAGTAGTCGGTCCCGGCGTGGCAACCCCTTTCCACTGTCGCCAAAAACGCCAGTCAGCGCCAATGTCCGGCGATGAGCTGCAAAGTCGGGGAACCGGTCAAGCGTCCGGCTTCGAGAGAGATTCGGGAGTGATCGGTTCCTGTCTCGGTTACGTCGGGTTTGGAGTCGCGCGGTGGTGAGCTGGTTGCGTCGGACGGCCCCTCCCCCTTAGGTCGGCTCGAGAGGAATAAGGCGGGATCGAATATGGAGGGTTGTGGCTGCTGCGACGTGCAGCGCGTCGCCCAAGGGCTAATGCTTGAAATGTTCTTCGCGTATTCGGCATGCAATGACGGCATGAGAATTAACTCATCACTGGTCAAACTGCTCAGCAGCGGCGACAACCCTTCCACACGGCTAGCCAACTCAGACCATGGCATCATCGGACCTTCTCACCGCCCGGACCTCGAAGCGGCACCTCGAAGCGGCGCCGACGGCAGCACCGACTGCGAGCCGGCCGGCGCGACCGGCCCCGGGCAGCCCGGTAACTCGCCAGGTTTAGCGAGGGAGCGTCTCCCCCGCCGCCATCGGCAAGCAATACGGCGGGAACGAATGCGGAGAGTTACCAATAGAGCATAGTCGATTGCGCGCCAAGCGATTTCAGCAGGCCGGCGAGCGTTCAGATGGCGCCCCGTTCCACTACCCACCGATGCCGGAACGGAAGTACCTCGGCGGCAATCTCGAAATCGCCGTCATAGTGGATCAGCGTCACGTCATGGGCATTGGCGAGGGTGGCGATAAGGAGATCGGCCATGCCGACAGCGCGGTGGCGGCCACTGCTGGCCAACCGCCGTTGTGCGTTCAATGCGGCCTGCCAGTGTTCGTCGTTGGTTGGCAGATATTCGTACGCCAAGCGGCGATCTGACCAGATCTGTTCATAGTCAGCAGTGTTCCGTGCGCTGTAGAGCGCCTCGGCGTCGAGCTGAGCTGTGGTCGCCACGAATCCGGCCTCGATCAGTGGTGCAAGTCGGGCGGCGACCTCGGTGTTTGTCATTCGCGCCGCGGCACTTGTGTCGATGAGGTGTCGGGCGATTATCGCCACACGTCACCACGTCGATCGGGATCAGCCATTTCCCCTAGACCGCCAGCCTTCAACCATGCGACCTGGCGCGCGCGAGCAGACGATGCCGCCGCTTGCTGCAAAGCGATGCGAACGGTGTCCGATACGCCGGATGTCTTGAGCTCCTTCTGCGCAGCAGCCAACAGGTCGTCGTCGAGGTCGATCAGGCGCTTTGTCATCTATCAAGCCTCCACCTATATATACCGGATGTTGATTCAGTATATACACGCGTTGGGTGGCGCTGGCCTGCGCGGCTCCTGCGCATTGACAAGCCCGTGTGACCGCTCGAACGGCTCCGCGACTGGACACCTCAAAGGCAGAATATGCACGAATCGAATTCGATACCTGGCTTCGCCGGCGTCTCAGCCGCGGTCCATGAGGGGCTCCGCTCTCTCCGATCGCCGTTGCACCGACGAATATGGCGGGTTACCAGCAAACTACGCCATGTTCCCTAACGGTCTGTGCGAGAACAGCTTTCGTGATGCCACCTATTACGAAGTGTACAGTGCGATTTCTAATAGAGTTCACATCAACGGATTTCGATGCCGCCGAGCCTGCTCAGTTCCGAGTTTGATGTTTCATCGTGTTAATCGAACTAGTCGATACCCAAGAGGGTGGTTCGGAGTGGTTGGGCAAGCGCCGCTCCCCCGCCGGGGGATTCGTGAGGGGACCCGTTTTGTGGTCCAGTGGCTTATGCGGCTTGGGGTTGGTGGGTCTCGGAGCGGTCGAGCTTCAGTGCGCAGTCGCCTCTAGGTGCAAAAATATTGCCCGTTGAGCAGACAATTCGACGGTGGCGAGTAGGAACCGGTCAGCACGCCTCTTAGACCACCTGTGGCTGAACCGCCGGGTGCAATGATGCGATTCCAATTCGCGGGGGTGAGAACATAGTGCGTGCCAGATTGCGCAAGGGTGCTATTCCACGTGTGCGAGACGGATTCTCCCATCGGCAAGTCGAATTCAAGCTTCCAATCGGTTAGCGGCGCCGTGCTCGAGTTGGTGATGGTGAAGTGGGCGATGAAACCGGTCTGCCACGTCGATGGCACCGACAACGTCGCCGTGGCCGCAGCCGCATGAGCTACGGGGGTGATGGCGAGTCCCAGGACGGCAACTATCAATGCCGACATGGTTACGTGAAGCGCTGTGCGCCAGCGCTTCACGTAATTGTCCAGTCCGGCCATAGCCGCCAACACTAATGCCAAACAGGCGATATCGGCCCTCGCATCGCGGGTAAGCTGCAGTACCTTTGCTCAACTGAAACCGTCATGAAATTTTAGCCTCGATCCACCCTGAACCATGTATCGGCCCGGCCGAACGGAGCTTGCGGACGGGAAGACCAGAAGGGCCGCCTCATCGGAGGCACGGAGTCGTTCAGCCCAGCAAACAAGCGGTCTCGCGCACCACCCCGAGGGCACTGCCGGGCGGTATCGCGACATCGACCGCACTCCCGCGTCAGCGCCGCTCACGATTCCACGGCGACCGCATGAGCAGGAATACGGCGGAATCGAATATGGCGGGTTACCAGTAGATCCGGTCATATGCATTCCTAAGCGCGAGCGGCTCGGCTCACGGATGACTGAACGCACTCCCCCGGATCGCAACGGCTCACGATAGCGGGAACTCTCGTGGTGGGCCCGGGCTACGCGATGCTGACATCGTCGATGTCGATGGTGACGCTGACGATATCGGCGACGCGTTTGCCCTTGTCGTCGCGAACGTACACGACGCGTTTGACCGGCAGGACGATGCCGTCGAATTCGCGGTGGTCGTCTGTGTAGTGCGCGGCCGGGGATCCCGCAGCGATGTCCACGACATAGTCGCGGCGCCGCAGGAGTCCATCGGAGTCGACGTACAGAACCTGCTCAGCGCTGTGGGTGGCGATGCTCGCCGGATAGCGCACGCCCAGCCGGCGCCACGTCTGACCGTCCTCGTTCCATTCGCCGAGTTCTTCGGTCTGCACCCCGGGAAACGTCAACGAATACGGTTCGGACAGATAGGTCCACATCGCGTATCCGGCAAAGTAAGCCAACTGAAGCATCGACCACGGTGTTTGGAGGCTGTGACCCGAGAACGACTCGCGCGGCGACGTCAGGCTCTCCACTGTCTGTGGCGTGTCCTCGTCCGTTTCGATCGCGACGCGGTCTGGGGTGTAGGACGAACGCAGCCCTGGCCTTGGCAACGGGCGGTGCCAGACGCGCTGTTCCTTCAGCATGATCTCCACGGTCGAGTCGTTGATGACGCTGTCGACTCCCTTGAGCGGCCACAAGGCACCACCGACCATCTGGTGAATCTTGATGACGTTGATCTGCTGCCAGCGATTTGCGCCGCCATAGCTGGCAAGCACCTCGTCAAGAAGATTCAATTCTCTTCCTCCCCGTACTGGACGAAATCATTACTGCGTAGACCACTTAGTTGGGTTAACGCGATGCGGCACCTCAATATTCGGTTCGGCGGGGATGCCGTGATGGAAAATGGCGTACGCCGGGCCATGGGCAGTGCGCGCCCGACGGACGGAAGAAATCATCGGCGCAGAAGCCCCCGAGCTGCGAAACCGCCGAGCATGGACATGCGGGCCCAACTACGGGTTGGCGCTTCGATGACGGTGTACACCGGCGCTGCCATGGCCAGCACCGATAGCAGCTGCTGCGTGCTGGCCGTCAACTCCCGCGAAAGAGTTGGCAACGCGATATTCACCGCGGTGGTCGCCAGATTGATCGTGAACGCCGCTCCGCATACCACCGCGAGGATCGATGCTGGGCGTGTCAGTTTGGGAACCACGAGTTGGGACATCATGATCAGGGCTCAAGGTCGGTGGCCGCCCGGAACGAGCCGTCCATATAGAACGGCGTCGAATCGTGTCGGTGCGCGATGCGCCACGACCCGTCGACGCGGCGCAGACCGAACGTCGAGCGATACCAAACCGAGATCGACTCGGCCTGGCCCGCGGGTGTAACCAGCATGTGCGTGAAGGTGCGCGCCCACGCAAGGTCGCCGTCTTGGCTCACAACCGGGTCGCGAAAGGTGAGCCGCACGGGACCGTCGAATGTCGCGAACCAGGCACGAGTGCCGTCGACAGTGCCGTACGGCGTGTCGGGCCCCTGCTGCAATGGCGGCGCGAGCGAGTACAACACCACGTCGTCGGTGTAGAGCGCGAACAGGCCGTCGGCGTCATGCGCCGCGTGCGCGGCAGCGAGCTCGTCGAGGACAGCGTGGATTTCCGTTCCAGCGTGGCTGATCTTCATCGTTATCCCATCTCCGGGGCTCCACGGCGCGGAGCCTTCAGCAGGGTGTCGAAGCCGGCTCGCCAGTTTCGACACAGAAACGCAACAATTCGTCCAACAGACCGGAGGTAGTCGTGAAGTACATGATCTTGATTCACAGCAACCCGCAGTTCCTCGAGCGCTGGAAGGCGCTGCCGGAGGAGCAACGCGAACGGTTCGGTCGCGACCACCGCGCGCTCATTGCCGAGCTCGCCGACGCTGGCGAACTGGTGGCGTCCGAAGGACTCGCAGACCCGGCCCTCGCGAAGCGCGTCACCGTCGCGGACGACCAGACGATGATCAGCGACGGGCCGTTCGCCGAGGCGAAGGAGCACCTCGCCGGCTTCTTCCTCGTTGATTGCGAGGCCGAAGACCGCGCCCTCGCGATCGCGGCGCGCGTGCCCGACGCCATCTGGGGTCTCGTGGAGGTCCGGCCCGTGCTCGATCTGAGCGAATGGGACATGTGAGCGCCTTCCATCCTGTCATTACCGACCTGCTGCGCGAGCTCGCTCCACGCGTCCTTGGTGTGCTCGTGCGCCGTAACGGCAACTTCGACGACTGCGAGGACGCCGTCCAAGAGGCGCTGCTAGCGGCAACGGTCAGCTGGCCGGTCGACGGCGTACCGACCAACCCCACCGGCTGGCTGATCACGACGGCGTCGCGGCGGTTAGTCGAGACATGGCGGCAGGACTCCGCGCGCCGGCGCCGCGAAGACACGTATGCGCTCGAGCCCATGGCGCCCCCCGGCGCGGTGCCAGAGGTCGACGACGCGTTGGCACTGGTGTTCCTGTGCTGTCGCCCCGAGCTGTCCGTACCGTCGCAGATTGCGCTGACGCTGCGCGCGTTGGGTGGCCTGACCACCGCCGAGATCGCGCGCGCTCTGCTCATACCGGAGGCAACAGTCGGGCAACGCATTAGCCGGGCGAAGGCGCGCATCCGCGACACGGGCGCAAGATTTATGATGCCGACCGCGCGCGAGCGCGACGAGCGGCTGCCCGCGGTGCTGCACGTGCTGTACCTGATCTTCAACGAGGGCTACACCGCAACGTCCGGCGAGGTCCTGAATCGCGTGGAGCTGACTTCCGAAGCGATCAGGTTGACCCGGCAGCTGCGCGAGAGCCTGCCGGATGAGGGCGAGGTCGCTGGGTTGCTCGCGCTCATGCTGCTGACCGACGCCCGACGCGGCGCCCGCACCGGCCAAGATGGGGCGCTGATACCACTTGCCGAGCAGGACCGCCGCCAGTGGGACCGGGCGGCCATAGCCGAGGGCGTTGCGATCATCGAGGCGACGCTACCGATTGCGAAGCCCGGGCCCTACCAGCTGCAGGCGGCGATCGCCGCCGTGCACGACGAGGCCGCCGATGTCGATGCGACCGACTGGCCGCAGATCCTCGCGTTGTATGACGTTCTCGCCGCCATCGCGCCTGGGCCGATGGTGGCGCTGAACCGGACTGTGGCCGTCGCGATGGTGCGTGGCCCGGCCACCGCACTTGCCGAACTCAACGACGCTGCGGCGGACCCCGCCCTCAGTGGACATCACCGCGTCGATGCGGTGCGGGCGCATCTGCTCGATGAGCTCGGCGAACGAGACGCCGCGCGCGAGTACTACCTGCGCGCAGCCCAGCGCACCCGCAGCCTGCCCGAGCAACGCTACCTGCTAGCGCGCGCGACGCGCTGACCAACGGCGAGCTCGGATTCCGGCTCGAACCCGCCCGCCCCGTCCGCACCAGCAGCGGTTTCGCGCGTGTCTCTCTTCTAGCACGCGAGCTCGACGGCAGCAGGCCTCGCCCTCGGTGATCGGTGCTGCAAGTCAGCGAAGCGCGCCCAGGAGGTCGTCGACAATCTGAGAATCCCCGCTGACGCGGAGTCGGCTTTCGCCTTCGGCGTGTTGTCGCGGTTCGCCGTCGATGATCAGCGCTTTGAACGTGGCTGGGTCGGTGTAGAGCGCGGCGTCGAGGTTCGGGGGTTCTTCCCGCGAGATGGTCAGTCTCCCATCGCCGATGGCGACCGTGAAGTGGTCGTCGTCGATCACGACGAGGATGGTGGCGGCCCGCGCTGGGGCCTTGGCGGCGTCGAAGTGAGTCTTGAGTGCGAGCATGAGGGCATCGACGCTGATCCTCGCGTCCTCGGCGTCGAGGGGCACGGCCTGACCCCATTCGCCGAGCATCAGCAGCACTCCCTCGAGTTGGCGTCCCCACTCGGTGAGCTCGTAGACCCACACCGATGCCGGGCGACCGAGGCGCCGTCGTCGGATGACTAGGGAGCCTTCTAGTTCGCGCAGCCGCTGTGACAGCACGTTCGGCCGCACGGTGGCAAGCCCGGATTGCAAGTCGCCGAAGCGTTTCGGACCGAAGAGCAGTTCGCGGACAATCAGCAGGGCCCAGCGTTCCCCGACGACGTCGAGTGCTCGGGCGGTGGCGCAGGCGTCGTGGTAGCTGCGCCGATCCGACTTACTTGTCGCACCGCCTCCGCTCGGTTCGCCTGCCATGTTTCCACCTTAGCAGGTCAGTTCTTGATTACAACCTAACACTTGCTTTTACGAAGTATCCAGTTCTACTGTGCAAGTGGAGTGCATTGGGCGCTCCCACACAGGAGGAAAAAATGATTCTCGTTACCGGAGCGGCAGGACTGACCGGCTCGATCGTCATCCGCGAGTTTGCCCGCCAAGGCTTGCCCGTCCGGGCGCTCGTACGACAGTCCGCCCAGGCGGCGCAATTCGACGCCCTACCCACCGTCGAAGTGGTGACCGGCGACATGCTCGCACCCAAGACCCTCTCGGCGGCCCTCGACGGGGTGGACCGCGCATTGATGATCTCCACTGCCGAAGTGCAGATGATCGACACTCAATGCACGTTTATCGAGGCGGCGAAGTCAGCTGGCGTGCAACACATTGTCAAAATCGCGGGCATCGACTCAGGCGTCGGCTTCGATCCCTACGCCTTCCGCGCGGGCCGCTGGCACGCACACGTCGAGCGCTACCTCGAAGGCTCCGGGATCGCATGGACCCACATCCGTCCGGTCCAGTTCATGCAGTTCTACCTGCCGAGCACGGTGACCGGCGTCGACCCCATCCAGCGTGAACTTGTAATGCCCATCGGCGACAGTGAACTGTCCCCCGTCGACATCGACGACATCGCGAAGGTGGCCGTCGCGCTTCTGCACTCGCAGGGCCACGACGGCAAGCGTTACTTTATGACCGGACCGGAGGCGCTGACGATGTCCCAGATCGTCGATCGGATTTCCCAGGCCACCGGCACCTCCTTCACCTACCGCGCCGTCTCGTTGGACGAGAAACGCCGCCAGCTCGCCGCTGCCGGGTTGCCGACCGAGGCGCTCGACCTGCTCGACGAGCTGTTCAGTGAGCGTGCCCGATGCACGAAGTCCTACGTCGATCTGAGCACCCATAAGACATTCGGCGTCGAGCCGACTAGCTTCGCGCAATTCGCGCGGCGCCACGCCCCCGAGTTCCTACCCCGCCAGGCCGCTCACGCCAGCTGACGACACGGCCACCCGCGAAAGAGACAGAATCGATGAAGGCACCACCGTTCGCTGCTGTACGAGGATCCTGCATACGGCCCCGTTCCCCCACTTAGGGTGGCGAGTTAATCCAGCAACACGCGAACGTTGTTGATGCGGTGAGGAATCGAGGACTCGGCGGCCGGTCGTGCGGTCCCTGGTCTCACGGTCGGCTCGGCGGCGGCCCCTCTTCGGCGATCGTGTCGCGCGTGCTGACCTGGACGCCGTTGACTGCGGTGACGGCCAAGTCCGCGGTGTAGCGCTTGCCGTTATCAGCAATCGAGGATCGCTCAAACGCGCCCACATGGCCATCTAGATCGCCAGGGCAATTGATACCCTTTCGGGCGCGTGGCCGATCTGGTCTTGGAAGTCCCCAGAAACCATGCTCACCACGTCGGCTAGGGGAAGGAAAGTCCCGGTGGTTTCCGAACTGTGAGCCTCGGGCGGGGCCGCAACCGGCGCGGCGGGTGCCGCAACCAGAGCGGCCGGCGAGGGGCTCGAAGCGCTGTGCCACGTGGCGAGGACGACGCCCAGAATAGCGAGGGCAGCGACGCCGGCGCCGACGGTAGCCCCGACGATCCACTTTCGATTTGGGCTGACGTTGGCCGGAATCGCCGGCTGCTGCGAAACACCGGCGGGCGTGCCTGGAGGTCGGAAATCATGTCGAGAAGTTGACTGCGTTTCTTGGCCGACATTGCCGACGAACATCGCTGTCGGTGTTCATCGGCATCGAGTTCGCCGTCTGCGTAGGCCTTGTCGAGAATCGCGCACACGTCGGCGCGATCGACATCGTTGGCGCGTGTCGAGTCTTCATACGACGAAGCTGGCTGCATCATGGCGCACTCCTGTTGGTTTCCTCGAACAGCGGAAACGCCACTCCCGGTTGGCTTTATGACAAAGGTGCTGAGCAGGCAACTTCAGCGGGCTCGTCGTGTCGGCGCCGGCAACGTCGAACTCGTTGACCATCACTGGCAAAGGGCAAACTGCCCAGGCGGAGAAGTTTAGCGTCAATGACGCCGTCCAGCCGCCAAGCTCGAAAGCACGCCCCGGCAAAGGCACGCTCGCGCTCCCCAGTTGCCGATCGTCACCGAGGCGGCCGGCAGCCGAGTAACTCGTCGTGGCTGACGGCTTATGGTGTTTACTTCTGGCATGTCGAACCATTTCACGGGTCTCAGCCTCGGCCCGCCCCTCGGTGATCAGCGATTCGACCTCTGCGATCTGTATGCCTTCCAATCGCCTGCAGACAACTCGCGGACTGTCCTCATCCTCAACGCGAATCCGAACGCCGATGCGTTGCACCCTGACGCGATTTACCGTCTCGCCATCGACAACGACGGTGACCTGCTGAACGACATCGCATTCAGCTATGTGTTTTCCACCCCACGCGAGGGGCGCCAGAATGTCGACGTGTTTATGGCACGAGGTGAGGACGCCCGCTCGCCTGAGGCGGTCGGGACGAAACTATTCGACGCCGTCGACGTCTCGTTCGGAAAGACGCCCAACGTCGCCACGTCCGGCGGGTACACCTTTTTCGCCGGTGCCCGAAGCGACGCGTTCTTCTTCGACTACGACGGAATCAAGAGCCTGTTCGACACCTCGGGCGGGCGGAACTTCACCGCGCCGCATCTGGGCGGGAAATCGCCTTGGACGGGCCAAGATTCGAACAGTACGGCAAACGTGTTCTCGACCGTGCTGGAGCTGCCGACGGCGGGGCTAGGCGCGAATCCCGACATCCGTATCTGGGGTCGTTGCAGTTTGCGGCGCGACGCAAAGCTCGTTCACGTCGATCGCGCCGGTCACCCGTCGGTCAGCAGCTTCTTCAACACTGACGACACCAAAGAGGAGTACAACGCCAGCGAACCTGTGAACGATCGCGTGCGTTGGACAGACCAGTTCGTTCACCTCATGGGTCATACGGGCAACTACACGCATGAGGAAGCCATCGCCGCCATAGACAATGAAGGCACTCTGCCCGACATGCTGACGTTCGACCCATCCAAACCCGCCGAATACCCGAACGGCCGGGTGTTCACCGACGACGTCATCAACTACCGGCTTGCGTTCCTGACCAAGGGCGAATGCCCGCCGACCGGCTTGAGCCCGCACACCGACACCCTGAAAGAGTTTCCATACCTGGGCACGCCGCACTGACGAGGTGCGCTTTATAGGATCGCCGAACGTCACATCCGCGACGGCCGTGCGCCGTGACTTCGCCAGCGTGATCGCCGAGCAAATCGCGCAGCATTCTCGAAACTATCTGGGGTGAACGATCGAAACCCTCGAGCCTTTCGGTGAAGTAGGCGACCGGGATTGGCGACATCCCCGCATAGATTGCGTTGGTAGTAGGCAGGTCCGTGTCGTTGCGGGCGCCTTCCCGCACTACCTCGAAAGGGAGGAGGAATCCCTGAGCGATGTCTGCCATGCCGAAGAAGGCCAAGTGTAGCAACCCATTTCGTGGTTATTCGGTCTCAATACATCTGGCAGTTTTCGCAATCATCTGGCACTCGACGGATTGGCCGCCAATTGTCACTGCAGTTGGCATCTCCGAAGCGTGCTCGGACGATCGTCGGGGCGTGCGTCAGTTCGGTTTGTCGAATCGCTGGCGTTGCCGAACCCCATATGCAGCCGCCTTCACCGCCTCGTCATTCTCCAACCCCGATCCCGGGGCCCCGCCCAATGTTGCGACCGCCGCCACCAGCCAGGCCATCATCAACAAGGTTGAGAGGCCGACGGGTTGGCCGATCTCGTGAGCGACCATTTGGGGCGGAAGCGTCCACCAGGCGGTCAGCCGCAGCAGGATGAACAGCCCGATGTGGAGAATGGCGACGCCGATTGTCAGGGTGACGACAGTCGCTGCGTTGTACAACGCCGCGCGTTGACGTTCGCCGGCCGAATGCGGCCGTTCCCATAACTTGTGGTCAAGGATGAGCCACGCGATCATCGCTGCGCTCGCCAAGACAGTAGCCGCGCTCAACCGCCAGGGGCCCATTGTGGCGGACAATTGCCAAGTTGTCGGATACGCAAGGCTCACGGTCCCAGCGGCGAACGTCGCCATCAGAACCTTGGACAAACCAGCAGCCAATCGCCACGGGCGGTTGGCGTAAACCATGCCGATCAAAAGCTGCAGACGTGACAGGGCTGTCGGCGCGACGTAGCGGACAACATCGTCCTCCTGTGTCCGCGTCAGCCGCCTCATGGATCGGTGTTGCTCCCCCGACTGGCACGTCAGCTCGGCCACGACTGTTTGCGCCAAGTTCCTCACCCGACGAGCGGTAACAGACCGCCTAGTCCAGGGATGGAAATCAGTCCGAACCGGTTGCGCAAGCTGATGTCAGCGATCACCGGCGTCGTCCCGAGACGTCGTGGTAAATCGGTCAGGTAGATAACGATGTCCTCGGTCTCGCCAGCCGGGTCAATGGTGCGAATCACCTCTAGGACCTCGGCATGCTCGTCGACCGGATAGGAGTGGCATCGCACAGAAACGTCCCACTTGCCATCTGCGCGAGCCAAGTCCGTCAGCGCATTCGCGAGGGAATCAGAAAGACGTTCGGCGATTACCGCGGGAACACCGGGATCGGCGATTAGCAAGATTGATGACGGGGCGCCTGGCACTGGTCCCGGCATACCCGTGCCCCACGCGGCCAAACGTACGTGGCCCGCAGGACGTTGAGACCCGCGATCGGCATTGATCACGGTCTGTCCCTGCGCTCGTCCCTCGCGCGGCGATACGGCCGAATTGAATATGGAGGGTTACCAGTAAGAGCTGGATCTTGTGAATCAGCCCGATGTCCAGCTGTCCCCCGGCCCAGGGGCGCAATAAGTGGCTGTAGCGTGACGGCCGTGAAGTCCTCCCGGGTGTATTCCTCGGTCGCGCTCGCGGCCTGTGTCGCGGCGACCATACTGACGCTCTCCGCATCGGGCTCGGCGGCCGCGGCCGGCTCGTGCCCAACCGCGGCACCGCAGAACGGCGGGACGCCCGACTGGACGCTGGCCGGGAACACGGGCAGCGTCGCGGTCACCGGATCCACGGATACGACGGCTCCGCGCGTGAACGTAACGGCACCGTTCAGCGTGACTCAGACCCAGGTGCAAACGCTGCATGCCGGAGATGGGCCGGTGGTCCCGAACACGGCCAAGGTTTCCGTCTGCTACATGGGCGTCGATGGACGTGATGGATCCGTGTTCGACAGCAGCTACGAACGGGGCGCGGCGGTGGACTTCCCGCTTAGCGGAGTCGTGCCGGGCTTCCAAAAGGCCATCGCGGGACAAAAGGTCGGCTCCACGGTCGGCGTCGCAATGACCTCCGCGGATGGCTACCCCGACGGTCAGCCCAGCGCTGGAATCCGGCCGGGCGACACGCTCGTCTTCGCGATCAAGGTCCTCAGCGCCTCGAGCTGAGCGACGACGTCGAGCACGCCGGCGCGAGCTCAGGGGCGGATGGTTGGGTTACCGCCAGAAGTGGGATCCCATTACAAATCGCCGATGGACCGGGAGGCTGAGCGCCCCTGGGAATCCACGTCGTCACAGTTGACACCCATAGGATGCCCCGGCACCTAGAATCCGCCCTGAGGGCTCACGAATTCCTCCACCGGCCAGCGTCGGCAACATGGTTACTGTGCAGGAGGCGGCAGTGTCGGATCCGGTTCCTGCCGCATGATCTTCTCGTCTCCCTCCACCACCGTGATGGGATCGACGGCAGTGTGCATCGCTCGGTAGTACGGAAGTGCGGAGGTCTTTCTGAGGGCGTGTAGGAGATGCAGTCGGGTATCGCTGGTGACACGCTCGCGCAGACGGCTGTCCTTCATCGCACAACTCCGTTCGGCTCGCGACGATCGGCTCCCGGATCCGGTCGTGAGACAGCTCCGCCGATACCCGCCGACACCACCGCGACCGCCAGCCCTGCGGCGAATAACGCCCCACCGCGAGAAGGCTTGTGCCGCTTGCGATGTGCCGAGGTTGTCCGATCGACCCGGAGAGTAGCTTGGGGCACTTCGAGGTATGGGTCATGCGGCTGGCCGTATCGCCTCTCATGCGGTTGCTGCTCTGAGCCCTTTCCAGGCGAACCCGGGAGAGTCATGCCTGTGCCGACTTCGATGATGTGTGACGGATCTAGCCCAGCGGTCGAGAGGAGTGATGTGCTTTCCGGCTTCTGTGTCATGCTGGCGAGGGTAAGCAGATGATCGGGGGGCGTTCGGCCGACGGCTGATCAATTCACGTTATTTGGTTGACGATTCGCGTTCGGCGGGCCGTTTCGGTGTGGGATGTTCAGTGTGCAGCGCGCAGCACTTGGAGCGGGGTTTGGCCGTACGTCGTTTTGTGGGCGGCAGCGAAGCGGCTGAGGTTGGTGAATCCCCAGCGCTGCGCGATGGCGGCGACGGTGTGGTGGGTGGGATCTGCCGAGCGCAGATCCCGATGCGCATGGCGGAGTCTGACCACCCGGACATAGGCCATCGGTGACATGCCCAGGTGCCGCTGGAATCCCTGCTGCAGCGTGCGCACGCTGACGTGGCAGGTGCCCTGGCCAGTGTCGAGCTGGTCAGCGGCAGGTGCGGCCTGGCCTCGATGATGCCCATCGCATCGCGGACCGCTGCCGGTCGGTCGGGGGCAGCAGGGGCTGCCAATGCGTCGCGATAGGGATGGTCGGCCACCATCAGCAAGCCGTGAATCAGGCTGTCCACCAACGGGTCC
>NZ_JAOPWB010000010.1 GCF_025965855.1 Mycobacterium sp.
AGCTGATCCAGCTCAAGCTGGCCAAGATGGAGATCGCGCGAATCAACGTGCAGAACATGGTCTTTCAGATGATCGAGCGCGCCAAGGCCGGTAAGGAGCCGACGCTGGCCGAGGCGTCGGCGATCAAGCTGTACTCGTCGGAGGCGGCCACCGACGTTGCGATGGAGGCCGTGCAGCTGTTCGGCGGCAACGGCTACATGGCCGAATACCGCGTGGAACAGCTGGCCCGCGACGCGAAGTCGCTGATGATCTATGCCGGCAGCAACGAGGTCCAGGTCACCCACATCGCCAAGGGCCTGCTTGCGGACTGAGCGCCAAAGTAGATCGCCGAGCGTGTTCGCAGTGCGAAAATTCGGCTGAAACCTCGCAGCGAATGCACGCTCGGCGTGACGGTTAGCCCACAACCCAAATCGCCCGTGCCGCCGGGCTGCCCAGATCGACGGTGCTCTCGGCGCCGTCGGCGGATTCGATCGCCACCGAAATCATGCCCGCGAATTCCCGGCGGGTCAGCACCCGCAGCCGCGAGTCGAGGTGTATTCCGACGCCGGTGAAATAGCGCAGCATCTCCGGGTCGGCGTCGGAGATGCGGGCCACCGTCCCGGTGTCCCCGTCGCCGCACGCCCACAGCTGGCGGGCCGGCGGGGTGGGGACCTGCCCGTCGGAGGCCGGGATCGGGTCGCCGTGCGGGTCGCGCTGGGGGTATCCCAGCTTGGCGTCGATGCGGGCCACCAGCCGGTCGGACACCGCATGCTCGAGCACCTCGGCCTCGTCGTGCACCTCGTCCCAGCCGTAGCCGAGCTCATTGACCAGGAAGGTCTCCAGCAATCGGTGCCGGCGCACCACCTCGAGGGCGGCGCGGCGCCCGGCCTCGGTCAGCGTCACCGCGCCGTACTTCTCGTGGTCGACGAGGCCCTGCTCGGCGAGTTTGCGGATCGACTCCGAGGCCGTGCTCGCCGACACCCCGATCCGGTCGGCCAGCATTTTGGTGCTGACTTTCTCGATCGACCATTCCTGGGCATTCCAGATGACCTTCAGGTAGTCCTGACCGACCGCGGTGATACCGCCTGGATCATCGTCAGCCCTCACAAGCAGAAAGTTTAGGCAACCCACACCTGATTCGGCGTGCCGCGCCGGGATCTGGGCTGGGCACCCCATGTCCCGGCCCGGCGCCGTAGGCTTGCGGTCGTGCAGCGGTGGCGCGGCCAAGACGAGATTCCCACGGACTGGGGCAGATGCGTGGTCACCATCGGGGTGTTCGACGGTGTGCATCGCGGCCACGCCGAGCTGATCGCGCACGCGGTGAAAGCCGGCCGAGCGCGCAACGTGCCGGCCGTGCTGATGACGTTCGACCCGCACCCGATGGAAGTGGTCTATCCGGGCAGCCACCCCGCGCAGCTGACCACGCTGACCCGTCGGGCGGAGCTCGTCGAGGAGCTGGGCATCGACGTCTTCCTGGTGATGCCGTTCACCAGCGACTTCATGAAGCTCACCCCGGACCGCTACGTCCACGAGCTGCTGGTGGAGAACCTGCACGTGGTCGAGGTCGTGGTGGGGGAGAACTTCACGTTCGGCAAGAAGGCGGCCGGCAACGTCGAAACCCTGCGTCGCGCAGGCGACCGGTTCGGCTTCGCCGTGGAGTCGATGTCGCTGCTGTCCGAACACCACAGCAACGAGACCGTGACGTTCTCGTCCACCTACATCCGTTCCTGCGTGGACGCGGGCGACATGGTGGCGGCCACGGAGGCGCTGGGCCGCCCGCACCGCGTCGAGGGTGTCGTCGTGCGGGGCGAGGGGCGGGGCGCCGAGCTGGGCTTTCCCACCGCGAATGTCGCGCCGCCGATGTATTCGGCCATCCCGGCCGACGGCGTGTACGCGGCCTGGTTCACCGTGCTCGGGCACGGACCGGTGACCGGCACCGTCGTCCCGGGGGAGCGCTACCAGGCCGCGGTGTCCGTCGGCACCAACCCGACCTTCTCCGGGCGCACCCGCACCGTCGAGGCGTTCGTTCTGGACACCACCGCCGACCTGTACGGGCAGCATGTTGCCCTGGACTTCGTTTCGCGCATCCGCGGACAGCGCAAGTTCGACACGGTGAAAGCCCTCGTCGTCGCGATGGGTGACGACACCGAACGGGCCCGCGCGCTGCTCACGGATTGAGCCGACGACGATTCGAGGCGGGCGACGCCCAGCTGCTAAACTGCCGGACGACATCGGCGCGTGCTGCGGTTCGCGGTGGCCGCGCCTTGAATTCCAGTGATCGCGGACCAATTGATGGAGATATTTTCGTGGCGCTTACAGCCGAGCAAAAAAAGGAGATCCTGACCTCCTACGGCCTGCACGACACCGACACCGGGTCCCCGGAGGCCCAGGTCGCGCTGCTGACCAGGCGGATCGCCGACCTGACCGAGCACCTCAAGGTGCACAAGCACGACCACCACTCGCGGCGCGGACTGCTGCTGCTGGTGGGCCGCCGGCGCCGGTTGCTCAAGTACGTGTCCCAGATCGACGTGGCGCGCTACCGCTCCCTCGTCGAGCGGCTGGGCCTGCGTCGCTGACTCCTGGCAAATCCCGATGCCCGCTAAGCGGCTGAGTTCGCCGTGTAGAGTAGGGGCGTTCTGGGCCGCTTCGGCCCGAGCAAACGGTGCGGTTTGCGCAGACCCGCGTGAACCGTTCCAGCACGTCACAAGGGAGCAGCCCGGCCTGTATCGGGCGGTCTTCGGTAGTGGCTGCCGGGCTCTCCGGATCTGGGGCAGGTCGGCCGCTTCGATCGATGGCCGTAGCCGCATTCAGACTTCTTCCTCCTAGGGAAGCTCTCGGGTTACTCGCGGGTGACGACGCGAAATAGCTCAATACCCAGAGAGGCCATACGGACACCCATGTCTGTAGCTGAAATTGAAAAAGGCGTGTTCGAGGCGACCGCCACCATCGACAACGGGAGCTTCGGCACCCGCACCGTGCGTTTCGAGACGGGTCGGTTGGCCCAGCAGGCCGCCGGCGCCGTGGTCGCTTACCTGGACGACGAGAACATGCTGCTCTCGGCGACC
>NZ_JAOPWB010000023.1 GCF_025965855.1 Mycobacterium sp.
TGCCTCTACCTCGTCACCCGATCACTAGATCCGACCGGGCGGGGTAGGGCACGATGGGAAATGAGGTGGAAGCCCGCACTAAACGCGTTCGCAATCACCTTCAACGGCCGGATCACCCCGACCGGCAACTAACAAATGCCAAGGTCGGATCCACCGTTAATCGGACAGCCCCAACGGCGCAGGATACTAGATGGGGTAGCAGACCCTGGTGAGTTCTTCGGAGATCGCCCAGAGTCTGTGCTGGGCCTCCGTGTCGTGTGACTGCTTGCTTGATTGGACGACTTTGGGGTAGCCGCGTGCTTCCAGAATGCCTCGGGGACCGAAGTATTGCCCGCCGGAGACGGATGGGTCGGTGGCGGCCCTCAGTGTCGGCAAAGCCCCTATAGCCGGGGTTTGTAGCAGCAGACGGTTAAAGAGTTTGACGGGTGTGGAGGAATCACGCGCAAGGTCGGTTCTGGTTCCACCGGGATGTGCGGCAACGGCGATGGTGGTGCTGTCATGTGTGGCGAGGCGGCGCTGCAGCTCGTAGACGAACATTAGGTTGGCCAGTTTGGACTGCCCGTAAGCGCTGGTGGTGCGGTAGGTCCGCAGGCCCTGCAGATCCTCGAAGTGAATTCGCAGCTGGAGGCGGTGGGCGGCACTGCTGACTGTTATGACGCGCGAGTTCGGCGCGGCCAGCACGTGTCCCAGCAGCAGCCCGGTCAGCGCGAAATGCCCGAGATGGTTGGTACCAAAATGCATCTCAAACCCATCCTCGGTCGTTGACCGCGGACGTCCTCCCGCCATCACGCCGGCATTGTTGATGAGAAGGTCGATCCGATCGAGCCTGGTGTCCAGTTCGGCCGCAGCGGCATAGACCGAGTCAAGCGACGCAAGATCCAGCTGCTGAACAGATACGTCCGCACCGGGTGTTGTCGACCGAATGCTCGCCGCCGCTGCATTGCCCTTGTCCAGATTGCGCACTGCGAGCGTGACGTGGGCACCGTGGCGTGCCAGCTGCGTCGCGGTGGCCAGGCCGACGCCGGTGTTCGCGCCCGTGATGACCGCGACCCGGCCGCGCTGATCGGCGATGTCGTCGGCCGTCCACGCTGTATCCGGGGATATATCCCGGCCGCACCGACGTTTAGGCTGGGTGACCAATGCACTGGCGATCATTGCTTCTCCTTACGCTGCTCAATAAAGTGGAAGTAGCACACCCACTTCACACTGTAGGCCAAAAACGGGTGTAGCGCTACCACTTCAGTAGGGAGGCAGTCGCCATGCGGGCACCGCGCAAGGATGTGTTGCGCAACCGGCAACGAGTGGTGGCCGCAGCTCGAGCAGCGTTCGTCGAGCTGGGACCCGATGTCAGCCTCGAAGAGATTGCCCGGCGGGCAGGCGTTGGCGCTACCACCCTCTACCGACACTTCGCCGATCGAGACGACCTAGTCGAGGCGGTCCTCGAGGACCTCATCGCGGCCGTGCGCGACAACAGCGATCTAGCCGCGGCCATATCCGATCCCCTGGAAGCGTTCCGGTGGGTGTTCACCAGCAGCTGTGACCTCTCCGACGGCGAGACCGAGACCTTTCTGCGGCTGGCTTCGACGAGCCAGCGCACCCAGGCGCATGCACAGCGACTCATCACCGACCTTGTTGCCCCGGTCACCGGACGGCTACGCGAAGCCGGTGCCCTGCAATCCGGCGTTACGGCCAACGACATCGCCATGTTGATCCGCATGACCAGCGCGGCCGACGACCACCAAAGCCGCGCGATGGCGATACAAGTGCTCCTAGCCGGCCTGACTCAACCCGCAAAGACCGATAACCGCACACACCAACACCTCTACCCCGGCGAGCAGCTCCGCGCACCCACGGCTAACTCGGCAAAACGAACATGACGGGCCCACCTCCAACTAGAAGTTGGAGTGTCCCAACCAACCGGCCGTCGCAACCGCGGACCGGATAACCGGGCGGGCTGCTCCGGCCGCACGCCGCAAAAAGGACACGAAATACCAACCGCGATGGACATCAATTGAGACATGTGGCGACGCTGCTGGTCGGACAGTCACCGTCTCAGTTTCGATGTCACGCGAATGTCGCTCGTGACAAGAAACTGAGACAAATTGCGATTTCAGACGCGATCGGCTCGCTCAGCGTATGTGACCGAGTGAGACGTCAGTGTGATCCGTTCACCGGTGACGTGATCCCGGCCGCAGCGTACCGGATCATGCGGGACAGCCGCGCCCCGAAGTCCTCCATGGTGTGGCCGAGCCGCGGGTCGTCTCGGTAGAGCTGTTCCAGGGCCGGCGGCGGATGGGCGTACTGCCACAGCATCGCCGCCAGGGCGGTGGTCACGGTAACCAGGTCGCGGGCGTCTTGCGCATTGAGCTGCGGCACTGTTCCGGCGATGGCGGAGCCGATCGAGTCGACCGCGTCGAGGGCGGCGAGCTTGAATGTGCGGGCCACTTCTAGTGGCACTTGCCGCTCGAGGGTTAGCGACGCGTGGGCGAGGAGATCGCAAAACAGCGCCCGGCCACTGATCGATTTGGCCAGCAGGCTCGCCACTTGCTCGACGCGCACGACCTCGGATCCCTTCAACGCCTTGACGATCTCGTCGGCCCAGCTGGCCCACTCCTGCGCGGTCAGCACCAGCAGGATCTCCTCGCGCGAGTCGAAGTAGCGACGCACCGCTGAGGCATGCACCCCGGCATGAGCGGCGATCGCGATCAATGTCACGCACCGGGCGCCGTCGCGCAGCGCCAGCTCGCGCGCGGCCTCGACGAGATCCGTTGCGCGCCGCTTTTTGTTGGCCTCGGTTCGTGCGCGTTGAAACTGCCGCTCGACCGGCTGGGTGGGGGACACGACGCACAGTTTAACGCAATCGGTCTGCGTTGCATAACGCAGACCGATTGCGTTATGTTGACCCCGAACCCGAGGAGGAAACATGGCAGAGCAGGTGTGGTTTGTGACGGGTGCGTCGCGTGGGCTTGGTCGCTCGGTCGTCGGTCAAGCCCTCGGGGCCGGCCATCGCATGGTTGGCACGGCTCGTCGCGTCGATGCCCTGAGCCAGTTCGGGCAGGCCTATCCGGGCCGGTTCTTGGCGCTACCGCTCGACGTCACCGATGCGGCCCGCGCCCGGTGGGCCGTCGGGGAGGCAGTCTCGACCTTCGGGCGTCTCGACGTGGTCGTCAACAACGCCGGCTACGCCAACATGACACCCATCGAAGAGGTCGACCTCGACGACTTCCGATCCCAGTTCGATGCCGTGTTTCTGGGCACTGTGTACGTGACCAAGGCCGCGTTGCCGGTCTTCCGCGCACAGAATTCGGGGCACTTCATCCAGGTCACCTCGATCGGCGGGCGGCTGACATCCCCCGGGCTGGGTGCCTACCAGGCCGCTAAGTTCGCCGTCGAAGGCTTCTCCGGGGTGCTCGCCCAAGAGGTCGCCGGCTTCGGGATCAAGGTCACCCTGGCCGAGCCCGGCGCGATGCGCACCGACTGGGCCGGCTCGTCCATGGTGGTTCCCCAGCACTCGCCCGACTACGCACCCACGGTCGGCGCGATGGCCACACGGCTTCGCGCCGCCAACGGCACCGAGCCGATCGACCCGGACAAGGTGGCCCGCGCGTTCGTCCAAATCGCCGAACTGAACGAACCCCCGCTGCACCTGCTTCTCGGCTCGGACGCTGTCGACCTCGCCGCCGCCGCCCTGCAAAAGACCACCGACGAAGACCGGCGATGGGCCCAGTTCGGCCGCTCGGTCGACTTCGGCGCCACCGGCCCAGTCCTCCCAGAGCATCCACCGGCACCGGCCGGCGGGTGAGGGGTGAACGGTGAGCCGCAACGCCGCCATGATCGGCGAGTTCCTCAGAACTCGGCGACGTCAGCTCGTACGCGCAGACTTTGGCCTGCCCCCGGTCGCCAGGGGGTCTTCCGGGCTGCGCCGCGAGGAGGTGGCCTACCTGGCGCGTGTGAGTATCACCTGGTACACCCGGCTGGAACAGGGACGCGCCATCACCCCGTCTCGGCAGGTGCTCGATGCGCTCGCGCGGACGCTGCGGCTGTCTTCCGCGGAACACGCCTACGTGCTGTCGCTGGCCGGGTACTCCGCCCCCCAACCCGCCGAAGACCCGGTCCCGCGGACCGTGCCCACGCACTTGCAGCGGCTGCTCGATGCCCTCACGGGCTACCCGGCGTATGCGCTCGCCCCGGACTGGGCGGTCACGGCGTGGAACACCGCATACGAGGCGCTGTACCCGAACGTGGCAACGGTCGCCGCGGCGGACCGAAACCTGCTGTGGCTATTGTTCACCGACCCGTACCTGCGCGCGCTGATGCCCGACTGGGAATTCACCAGCCTCTACAACGCTGCCTCGTTCCGGGCCCAGGCCGGCGCCCGGCTGGGCGACTCACCCTTCTGCCACCTCGTCGAACGACTTCTCGAGAGCAGCGAAGCGTTTCGCGCCGCCTGGGAGAACCACGACATCCAAGCACTGACCTCCCGAAAGCGCCTGTTCTGCCACCCCGAAGTCGGCGACCTGCGCATGGAACAACACAGCATGTCACCGGCCGATCATCCCGAACTGCACCTAGTGATCTTCACACCCGTGCTGACCACCGACACCCCTGCACGACTGCGTCAGCTACTCGACAGCCAAACCCCACGTGCGACTATCGACGGTCCATCAGGGTTGGGAGATCGAGAGTAGTAGTGCCAGGGATAGCACTAGCGCGGTCTTCGCCCCGGCTCATTCGGAGCCGACAGTGGGGGCATGCCAGAGACACCCGCAGCACGCCTGTCGGACGCCGAGCTGGGTGCGTCGCACATCATGGAAGTCGGCGCGGGGTTCTGGCCGGCGAAGACGCTGCTCTCGGCCGTCGAGCTCGACCTGTTCAGCCATCTGGGCGGTGCGTCGATGTCTGGGGAGGAAGTCGGTGCACGGCTGGCGCTGCATCCGCGTGCGATCTACGACTTCCTCGACGCGCTGGTCGCGCTTGGCTTCCTGGAGCGCGATGGCGAGGGGACCGACGGCCGCTATCGCAACAGCGCCGAGGCGGCGGCGTTCCTCGACAAGCAAAGCCCCACCTATGTCGGGGGGTTCCTCGAGATGTGCAACGCCCGGTCCTACGGGTTCTGGGGTGAGTTGACCGAGGCGCTCAAGACCGGCGAGCCCCAAACCGAGGTCAAGCTCACCGGCAAGCCGATCTTCGAGGAGCTCTACAGCGACCCCGCACGGCTTGAGCAGTTCATGCAGG
>NZ_JAOPWB010000227.1 GCF_025965855.1 Mycobacterium sp.
TCCATAGCCACGGGATCGAGTGTTTCTGACATCGTCAGTCCTTCCCGCCAAGCTCACGCTCGGCGTGTCAGACCAAGATCAGATCCACCGTTGTTCTGACAGTCCCATTTGGTGGTATGCGTACGACACGATGGCGGAAGTGGTCATTGCTCCACTCTCCCGCGCGAGGCGTTGATAGGTCTGGTCACCTAACACTTCGCGAAGGTGGGCGATCGCTGTGTCAAGTTCGGGGAGAGCCGCGTGGGTCATGGGATTGATCGCGGAGAAGGCGGCGATTGTGGCCGCTGATTCGTAATGCCCGAGCCGGTCGAGAAAGGCGGCAAGGAGGGCCAGAGGCGCGCTGATCATGTAGGTGTTGCCTGACTCGTGGTAGTCGTGGATGGCCGCAGCGAAGGAATCCAGTGCGGCCATTCGGTCTCCGTGTTCGCCCTCGAGTGCGGCCAGCAGGTACGTAAGGGTTGTCTCGTTGAGACGGTTGCCGCTGTCTTGTGCGATGACCAGGCCCCGGCGCGAGGCCTCGATCGCGAGGTCGGGATCAGCGTGACGGAAGGCAAATCCGTAGGCGAGAAGCGCCCATGAAAGCACCTGCGGGTTGCCGGTCGCTTCGGCGGCGTCGATCAGATCGCTGGTGGCGGCCATCGCGTCGTCAAGGGAACCGGTGACCGTCAGTCCGATGACCAGGTTCGTCGTGGTGTATGCGTGGGTGTCTGGACCGCGTGCCAGCTGAGCGCGACACGACTGAACCCACCGTTCGGGCTGGCCGACGCCGACGTAGACACTGCCAATGAAGCCTTCGGCGCCGTACGGGACGTGGTCGCTTCCACCGCTGATCGCCCTCTGGGCGGCTTCGGTGTAGCGAATAGCCGGAACGATCCGTCCGGCCATGTAGCAATTCGACGCCATCACATACAGGGCCGTGAGCCGGGGGTGGGCGATGGCGCGTGCCGGCTCGATGAGCTCTTCGGCCCACGCGATTGGTTCGTAATTTTCAGTCTGAAAGCCGAGCCATGCCGCATATGTTGCGATCGCGGCGGCGACGTCGAGTTCGTCGTGGTCTGCGGCCCACCGAAATGCCGTGCGCAGATTCGCCAACTCGAAGTTGAACCAGGTGTAGGCGTCACGCTGCCGTGGGCTGTCCCACAGGGCCATGATGTCGTTTTCGCGTCCGGCGAAGTAGCGGGCATGCGCGGCACGCGCCTGGGTCGCCTCCCGGCGGGCTACGAGTTGTTCCTCGGCGAACTGGCGGATCGTCTCCAGCATCGAAAACCGGGTCCGCCCCGAAGACCGATCGGTGATGAGCAGCGACTTGCGCACCAGAGCGTCGAGTACCTCGAGGATGGCGTACTCGTCGAGGTCATCTGATCCGGCTATTGCGCAGGCGCTTTGGTGGTCGAATCCGCCCGCAAAGACCGAACAGCGGTCCAGCACTGTCTTTTCGGTGTCGGCGAGAAGGTCGTAGGACCACGCCACCGCGTGGCGCAGCGTGTGGTGGCGTTCCAGTCCGCGCCGGGAGCCGACCAGCAGCCGGAACCGGTGATCGAGGCGATCACGCATTTCACTCGCGGTCATCGACACCGTCCGCGAGGCGGCCAGTTCGATGGCCAAGGGAATCCCGTCGAGGCGCTGACAAATCTCGGTGACGGCGGCGGCTTCATCGCCTTTGACCATCGAGAAGCCCGGCGCAATGCCTTGAGCGCGTTCGACGAACAGGCGCACCGCCGCAGAGTTGATTCCCGATGCCGCGTCCAGAGAGCGCACCGGCCATACCTGCTCGTCGGGGACTCCGAGTCCTTCGCGGCTGGTGGCGAGGATTCGTACCGTTGCCGAGTGGGCGAGGATCGCTTCGATCAGGTCGGCGGCGGCGTCGAGAACGTGCTCGCAGTTGTCGATCACTAGCAGCCGGACCCGGCCCTCCAACGCAGCGGCCACCGACTCACTGACGGTCTTACCCGGTTGCTGGGTCGTGCCCAGCACCGCCGCCACCGCATCGGGTACCGCCGCCGGATCAGTCACCGCTGCCAACTCGAAAAACCAAACGCCATCAGGAAACTCATCAGCCAGGTGCGCCGCGACTTCCAACGCAAGACGGGTCTTGCCGACCCCACCCACGCCGGTCAGCGTCACCAACCGATGCGCCTTGACCGCCGCTTCAATCTCGGCGACCTCGGACTCACGTCCGATCAAGCTGGTGGTCGCAGGCCGCAGATTTCCCGGGGTTGTATCGAGCGCCCGCAACGGGGGAAACTCCGCGCGAAGTTCCGCTGCCTGTACTTGAAACAGCCCTACAGGCATCGGTATATCGCGCAACCTTCGGGGCCCCAGATTGACGAGGTCTACTCCGCCAAGCAGACCCGCCGTCGACTCAGCCACGAGAATCTGACCACCGTGCCCGGCGGCCATCACCCGCGCCGCACGATTGAGCACCGCACCGAAGTAGTCCCCGTCCCGCAGTTCGGCTTCGCCGGTTGCGATGCCCATCCGCACCGGCAACTCCAGCTCCCGCTGCGCGGCCACCGCCGCATCCACCCCTGACCTGGGCGAGGCGAACGCAGCGCATACACCGTCACCGGTGTGCTTGAACAACCAGCCCCCGTGCCGTGCGATCGCCCCGTGTAAGACTTCGTCATGGGCTTCCAACGCCTGCCGCATCCCAACGGCGTCCGCCTCCCACCGACGGGTTGACCCCTCGATATCGGTGAAGAGGAACGTCACGACCCCCGACGGCGGGACCCGGGCGGCCACGAGCAAAGGATCTCACACCAAGCGCGCTTTCACGCGGCCAACCGCGACCGACTTTCGAGACTCTCGTAACTCATCTGTTCTGAGACGAGTGGCGGGCAGGCTAATCGGGTGCAGGGGTGATCGCGAGTTTCGCGCGGACCCGTTGTTCGACGTCGTCGTGGATCGGACGGCAACAACGGCTTGGCCTGTGCGGGTCGCCCCCCGCGAAAGTTCCGACAACGACGTCGCGCATCACCACCACCAAGGGTGAGGTACGTGCGTCGAGTGCGTCATGCGATGGCCACGCGCACAACCAGGGCAACGCCGTGGCCCCATCGGGGATTCGAGCACGCCTCGAGTGATCGGCCCATACTGGAGGGGTGTCGACGTCTTATCGGCTGTAAGTCGCCAACACTCGCCGAAAAGTACCGACAGGTCTTTCCGAGGCGGAAGTGGAGGACATAATGATCATCTTTTACGCACTGGCCGCAGCGTTCGGCCTTGGTGTGCTCTGGCTGGGAGCAAGCGTTCGGGTCGTCAAGCAATTCGAACGAGGCGTGGTGTTTCGTTTCGGACGGGTGCAAACCGGTGTCCGTGGACCGGGGCTCACATTGCTGATTCCAGTCGCCGACCGCCTCGAGAAGGTGAATATGCAGATCATCACGATGCCGGTGCCCGCCCAGGATGGCATCACCCGCGACAACGTAACCGTGCGTGTGGATGCAGTCATCTATTTCAATGTTGCGGATCCGGTGCGTGTGGTTGTCGACGTACAGGACTATGTGTCCGCTGTCGGCCAGGTCGCGCAGACATCGCTGCGGTCGATCATCGGCAAAAGCGACCTGGACGACCTTCTCTGTAACCGCGAGGGTCTCAATCAGGGCCTGGAGTTGATGATCGACAGCCCCGCGGTGGGCTGGGGTGTTCACATCGACCGCGTGGAAATCAAGGACGTAGTACTGCCGGATTCGATGAAGCGGTCGATCGCGCGCCAAGCCGAGGCGGAGCGTGAGCGGCGGGCCCGGGTGATCACCGCCGACGGTGAACTGCAGGCGTCTGAGAAACTGGCCCAAGCGGCCGAGACAATGGCCGCGCACCCGGCTGCGCTTCAGTTGCGGCTCTTGGAAACCGTGGTTGAGGTGGCCGCCGAGAAGAACTCCACCCTGGTGCTTCCCTTCCCCGTCGAACTGCTCCGGTTCTTGGAACGAGCAACGCCGGAAGCATCCAGGAGCCCTGACGACGAAGCCGCTACGCTGTCCACTTCGGCCGCGGCTTCGAAGAGCGAGATGCCGAAGCTGGACATGCCACCGATCCCTGACGACGCCAGCGGTCTGCGAGTCGACACACGCTGACTCTCTCGAATTACCGACTCGCCCAACAAATCTCACGGAAAGATAGATTGCGGCTGCCCGAAGCGCCTGTGGAGGTGTCAGGTGGTGTACACGACAGACATCGGTTCCCTGATGGCGCACTACTTCGTCAGGGTGAATTGGTTGAGGTCGTTGTAGCCCATTCGGAACATGTCGGCGCAGCCGGTCAGGTATTTCATGTAGCGCTCGTAGACCTCTTCAGACTGAATCTCGATGGCCTTGTTTTTCTGTGCCTTCAGGGCTTCAGCCCATATGTCGAGGGTCCTGGCGTAGTGCAGCTGCAGCGACTGGCGGCGGGTCAGGGTGAAGCCCGCCTTGGCCGAGTGCTCCTTCACCATCTCAACTGTCGGCGTCTGCCCCCCCGGAAAGATCTCGCTCACGATGAACTTGTGGAACCGCAGGAGTTCAAACGTAATCGGCAAGTCCAGGAGATTCATTTCCTTTTCCGTCAAGTTGGTGATGGTGTGCAGCAGCATCACGCCGTCAGCGGGCAGGATGTTGTAGGCCCGAGCGAAGAAGTCGTCGTACCGATCTTGACCGAAGTGCTCGAACGCGCCGATCGACACGATGCGGTCGACGGGCTCCTCGAACTGTTCCCATCCATTGAGCAACACACGCCCGCGCCGCGGGCTGTCCATCTCGTCGAATGACTTCTGAACGTGGGCGGCCTGGTTCCTCGACAACGTAAGGCCCACGACGTTCACGTCATACTTCTCGATCGCCCGCCGCATTGTGGCACCCCACCCGCAGCCGATGTCGAGCAATGTCATGCCCGACTGAAGGCCCAACTTGCCCAGCGCCAGGTCGATCTTGGCGATCTGCGCCTCCTCCAGCGTCATATCTCCACGCTTGAAGTAAGCGCAACTGTAGGTCTGGGTGGGGTCCAGAAATAGGCGGAAGAAGTCGTCGGATAGGTCGTAGTGGGCCTGTACATCCGCGAAGTGAGGCGTTAGCTCGTCACCCACAAATCTCGTTCCCTTCCGGCCCCCACGGTCGTTGTGACGGACGCGGGAGCGCCGAGACTGCCCTACACGCGCAGGTCTTCCCCATACACGCTCAGGCGAAACGCTTGGTTCAAGTTCGCACCACATACCTTCGCGGGCATTTTCAAAGGTCAGGGGCCGTGCAACCGCCGCAGCGAATGAATAACCGGGGATTGCTGCACTGCTGAGTCCTCGCCGTCTAGCGGTCTGACCTGAGTGCGCGTATGGCGTAGCGAAAGTCGTGGAGGCGCGACAATCGCCGTGAATCCGAACGTTGTTTACCCAGCAGCGGAGACCCAAGAAGGAAGTTGCCTTTGGGCGGATCGCCAAGGGTAAGAGTCCCACCCGCCAAGCTCGGATTGCCGAACGATTCGATGGGGTACGTTGCTGCAAGGGCTGCTGGATACCTGATCGAGGGGAGCAGTAATGAGCTTTTCGGTATGGCCACCTGAGGTCAATTCGGTGCTGCTGCTTGATGGACCGGGTACGGGACCGATGTTGGAGGCCGCGGCGGCCTGGGACGGTATCGGTAGTGAGTTGAGCTCGGCGGCGAACGCGTTTAGCTCGGTGACTTCAGAGCTGGCGGGCCAGGCCTGGCAAGGCCCGGCGTCGGCATCCATGACGAACGCGGCGGCCCGGTATCTGGACTGGCTGGGAGGGGCAGCCGCTCAAGCCGAACAGTCGGCAACCCAAGCCCGGGCGGCGGCCATCGCGTACGAGGCAGCCCTGGCAACAATCGTGGACCCTGGGGTGATCACGGCCAATCGCGGCCAGCTGGTGTCGCTGGTGATCTCGAATCTGTTCGGTCAAAACGCCCCGGCCATCGCGGCCGCCGAGGCCGAATACGAGCGGATGTGGGCTCAGGACGTCGCCGCGATGGGCGGGTATCACGCCAGTGCGTCGGCAACGGTCGCGCAGTTGGGGCAGTGGGAAATAGCACTGGAAAATCTTCCCGGCGAATTCACCAGGGCTCTCGGGAACGGTTTCGCCCTCGTTGAGCAGGAAATCCAGCAGGCCCCGACGACGGTTGCCAACGGATTCAACCACCTTTCCAACACGGTCATCGGCACCATCTTCGGGGCACCGGCTGCTCCGCCGTTCTCGGCAACGCAGGTAGGGACCTATACCGGGGGACCGTCGCTGCCAACCAGGTTCGAAGAGGCTGCGCTGTGGCCGGTAAAACCCTTCCTGGCCTTCTCCGGGCTCGAACCCATGATTGAAAACCCGAGTTCCCCACTTTTATCGCTGCTTACCAGCGACACCCCGCTATTGGGGATATTCATCGGCAATTCCCCGCCAAAGTTATTGCCGTTGCTGCTGGGAGAAACGGTCCAGCACACCACCTATAACGGGATGCAAGTCGTGCAGATCACGCCGGCTCATCCCTCCGGCAACTACGTGGTCGCCATTCACGGTGGCGCCTTTATCTTGCCGCCGTCGATCTTCCACTGGCTCGATTACACGGTGATGGCCTACCAGACCGGCGCCACCATTGAAGTGCCGATCTACCCGCTGCTGCAGCAAGGAGGTACCGCCGGCACGGTGGTGCCCCAAATGGCAGGCTTCATCAACCACGAAGTCAGTACGCTCGGCGCCCCTCACGTCAGCGTCATCGGTGACTCCGCGGGCGGCAACCTCGCATTGGCGGCCACCGAATACATGGTTCGGCAAGGTGAGGCCGTACCGGCGTCCATGGTTCTGCTGTCCCCGTGGCTCGACTTGACGATGAGCAATCCGAACATTGCCCTGGTCCAGGATCCCCTGCTGCCTCTTGGGCCTGCGCAAGTGATCGGCAGGGAGTGGGCAGGCAATCTTCCCGTGACCGACTATCGGGTGAGTCCGCTGAATGGGTCGCTCAGCGGGCTTCCGCCGACGTATGTCTACTCGGGCAACCTCGACATACTCTCACCCGACGTGCTCGTGCTGCAGCACGAAGCCGCCATAGCCGGGGCCCCGATCAACTTCGTACTGGGCAACGGCGAAATTCACGACTGGATCATCCTCACTCCGGACGGTCCTCAATACTGGCCGCAGATCGACCAGGAACTCGGCGTTTAAGACAACGGGTTCCCGCGGGTCTGAGCTGGCCCGAAAGCGGTGTCAGTACCATCGGTGCCGTGGCATCCAACGGCCCACCGGACGACTTCCACAACCAGCAGACGCAGTATGCGGACTACGGCGGCCTGGGCGGACGCCCGCCGTCGGGTGAACCCCCGCCACCTGCGGAGATAGCGCCTGACCAACCGGAGTCACCGGAGGCGCTCGATCCTTTCGACCGGGAACCCGAGCCCACCCCGTGGAATCGGAGGCCCGTGGGGATCATCGCGTGGATTGTCGCGGTTCTGATCCTGATCGCGTTGATCGTCTACGGTCTCATGGAGCTGATTCAGGGCGGCTCGGGCACCAGCCCCACCCCGGGCACCACGAGCGGCACCACGTCAACGACCCCCACCACCGCGACGACGACGCCGACGCCGACCACCCAGTCGTCCGAGACGCCCACCAGCAGCGCGGTCGAACCGCCTGCGCAGCAGCCGACCCAGCAGCCCACGCATCAGCCGACCCAGCAGCAGCCGACGCATCGGCATCATCTGCCACAGCTGCCGTCGGTGATCACCATTCCCGACGGGCCGGTGCTCACGCTGCCGCCCGGCCTCTCCTGACCCGTGTGGCCGGGCCGCGCTCATAGACTCGCTGGAATGGGGTGTGCGTTATGAGCGAGTCGCTCGGATTGTCGATCGGCGCGGCCAACCTGGTTGCGGCCCGCGTGGGCAGCGCTCCGGTGGCCCGCAGTTCCGTGTTGACGCTGTTCGAGCGCCGGCCAACCCAAATCGGCCTGCCGGAGGAAAACCCGAACCTGACCGAACCGGGGCTGGTGCTGCGCGGATTCGTCGAGCGGGTCGGGGACCGGGCTCCGCTGGTGGCGGCCGACGGGACGAAGTACACCGGCGAGGTGCTGACGGTCGAAGCGATCGAAGCCATGTCGCGCACGGTCGGCTACGGCTCACCGGTCACTGTCGCGGTGCCCGCGTACTGGTCGGAGGCGCAGACCACCGCGCTGCGTGAAGAATTCTTCGCGCAGCCGGACCTGACCCGCGGCGGTGTGGCACCGGCCTTGATTTCCGACGCCACGGCCGCCCTGGCGACGCTGCGCGCGAACCCTGGATTCCCGGCCGGCGTCGTCGCGGTGTGCGATTTCGGTGCCAGCGGCACCAGCGTGACTCTGATCAATGCCGGTCCGACCCTTCAGCAGATCGGCCAGTCGGTGCGCTACGCCGAATTCTCCGGTGACGGCATCGATCAACTCATCCTCGATTACGTACGCGCGGGTGCCTCCGACGCCACCAGCGCCGACCTGGCCAGCACCGCCCGAATCGGCGCACAGACGCGCCTGCTCGCCGAATGCCGCCGCGCCAAGGAACAGCTGTCGACCGCGGCGGTCGCCGCGGGTTCCGGTGATGACGTCCGGCTTTCCCGCGCGGAACTCGAGCAACTCATCTCCCAACCGCTGGACCGCTTCGTCAGCACGGTCGAAGACACGTTGCAGCGCAACGGGATTCAGCGATCGAACCTGGCGGCCGTGGCGGCCGTCGGCGGGGGCGCCAGCATCCCGCTGATCACCGCGCGCCTGTCCGAGCGGCTGCGGGTGCCGATCCACACCCCGCCGCATCCCGGATTCACCGCCGCCATCGGCGCGTCGGTGCTGGGCCAGCAGCAGGCCGCCGCGGGCGTCGCGACCGCCGCAGGTCCCGTCGTCGAGAACCCGACCGAATTGGTCCAGACCGCCAAGCTCGCCGACGGCGGCCTCGCCCTGGCATGGTCCCAGGACGCCGACGACGCCGCCGAGCCGGTGCCCTATACCGGGCCCGACATGACCGGCGAATACGGCGGGGAGCCAAAGAGATCGGGTGATGCGGACAGCGACCGCTACGCCGCCGCGACCGGAAAGCTGCCCTGGTACAAGCGCACCGCGCTGGTGTTGAGCGTCATCGGCGCGGCCGCGGCCATGCTGGTCGCGGTGGTGTTGGCACTGACCCTGGGCCACACGAAAACCAACCCGGTCAACAACACCCCGCCGAACGAACCGGCGCCACCGCAAACGTCGCAAACGGTGA
Organism: Mycobacterium sp.; assembly: GCF_025965855.1. Classification (GTDB taxonomy): domain Bacteria; phylum Actinomycetota; class Actinomycetes; order Mycobacteriales; family Mycobacteriaceae; genus Mycobacterium. The sequence goes on from NZ_JAOPWB010000227.1 coordinate 9,190, forward strand.
CCATAACCGGGCCGAACGACACCACCACCGTGACGGTGATCCCGCCCCCACCGCCACCGCCGTCGTCGACGCAGCCGCCCGCGACGACGACCAGCAGCCCGCCGCCCACCACGACGACAACCGCGCCGACCACCACGAGCGCCCAGCCGACCACGACATCGCAGGCCACCACCACCGCGGCTCCCACCACCACGCGACAAAGGCCGCTGCCGCTACCCCTGCCGCAACCCCCGTTGGGGCGCTAGCCCGGCCGGGAGTCGGACGCGTCGTAACCGCGAGCGGCGAAATCCGCCACCATCGCCTCGGCGCTGCGCATCGCGGCACGGCAGGCCTTGGTGGTGAACGGGTCGTTGAGGGGGTGCTCGGCCCGGCGGCGCCAGCGTTGGGCCGCAGCGAATGCGGCGCGCGGGCCCTCCTGCCCGTGCACGTCCTCGGGATTCAAGCCCAGCCTGCTGGCGGCGTCGCTGCCCGAGCCGCCGATGATGCGGCGCAGCGAAACGACCTCGTCTCCGTTCAATGTCGTTGGGCGCGAATGCAGTTGGCTGAGGAGCCGGAGTTCCTCGAAGGCGTGGGTGTCGGCCAGCAGGGGGTCGATGTCGGCGATGATGTAGGGCGTCGCCACGATCGGGAACGCTTCGACAAACCTGCGCAACGACACCAGGGCGGTATGCGCCTTGAGCATGTCCGAGCGTTGCGCGAATTGCTGGTCGATGACCTGACGCAGCGCGACCAACCCGCTGCGCTCGAGCAGTTCGTCGGCCAGCCCCGGCGCGTCGGTGACCCCGGCGGCCAGCACGGCGAGCGAAATCCGGATGCCGAACATGCCGAACCGCTCCAGCAATTGGGCGCGGGTCGCGGCGTCGACGGGCAGCTGGCTGTCGGCGCGCACGAAGCGGTCCACGCTCAGCATGGCCTTGCTGAGCGTGGCGCTATCGACGCCGGCGAGCTTTCGCAGCGCGGTGAACTCGCTCTGGCGCAACGTGCGGGCCGTCAGCGCGAGCAGTCCGGACACCGGCACCACGGCCTGGCAGATGCCCGTCTGGTTCATCTCACGGGTGAACCGCTGGGCGACATCGGCCGCCGACAGCATCGCGTCGATGCGGCCCGCGCCGATCTCGTCGGCCCGCGACGCGACGCCGATGATGCCCAGCGCTCCGGCCGAGCCGCCGACGAGGTGACCGATCTGCTTGAGCAGCGCAACGTCCGCGGCGTTGAGGGTGCGCAACAGGAACACCACCGCGTCCACCCGTGGCACCCCGTCGGGCGGTATCAACAGCTGCAGCGCGCGCTCGGAGGTCTCGCGGGTCAGCGACGACGTCCCCGGGGTGTCGATGATGGTGGTGTGGACCAGCTCTTCCGCGGGCCATTCGACGTCCAGGTCGGCCACGTCGGCGGGGTTGAGCGTCGCGAAGTCGAAGGTCAGGCCGGCGCTGCGGTTGATCGGGACATTCGAGTGCCGTCCGCCCCAATGGTTGGCGGTGACCTTCGGCGTCGGGCCGTGTCGGAACCACGTCACGATCCGGGTGGCCTCGGTGGCGTCCGTCGGGGCGATGTCCTCCCCCACCAAAGCGTTGACCAGAGTGGACTTTCCGGCCTTGAGCGTGCCGGCCAGCGCGACGCGGATGGGCTCGGCCAGGCGCGCGCCGATGCGCTCCAATTCGTAGAAGACGTCGGGGCGCTGCCGATACGCCGACTCGCCGCGGTAGGCCTGGATTGTTCCGCCGAGGATCGCGCGGACCTGATCGCTGGTGCTCACGAACGTCCTACGGCCATCGGGGGCAACTTGACTCCAACTTTTCTAGGTTGTCGATGACCTGCTCCAGGATGTTCAACTGCCGCTCCAGTTCACGAATCTGATTGTCGCGCTGGGTTTCTTCGATGTGCGCCGCGGTGATCGTGGCTTGCAGCGATTCGTTGAGCGAGCGGGTGAGTTCGTTGGCGATGTCACGGTAGTGGTCGCGCAGCGTGCGCTGGATCGTCTTGAGCCGATCGCGAGATTCCTTGCCCACCACGAACGACACGTCGTCGACGAAGCGGCGCACGTTGGTCTTGGCCTCGGCGCGCGCCCGCAAGAGCCGGTGCTCCTTGTCCTCCTTGTATGCCATGCGGCCCAGCAGCAGACCGGCCCCCACCGACAGCGGGTTGAACAGGCCCAGGCCGGCCACCGACGACAACATGCCGATCATGACCACACCGCCATAGGATCCCCGCAACCCGGTGACGACCTTCTGCCCCTTTCCAGCCGGCCTGGATTCCAGCTCCGCCAGCGACTTGAGCCGGCCGAAGTCGCCGCCCATCAGACGCCCCGTCAGTTCCGGCGACATGACCGAGTCCAGCCCCGCATCGGCGAACGAGCGCGCCACGTCGTCGGCCAACCCCTCGGCCCGCCGGTAAGCCCACACGAAGTTGTCCCCGACCGCGGTGGCGACCGCGTCCTCCACGTCGGTACCGATTTCGGCCCAATGGCGCGTCGGATCACACGAATCGATCTGGCGCTCAATGTCTTCGGTGACGGCGCGGAATCGGGCCCGCATGTCGTGGTCGACGTCGGCGTAGAGATCGGTGAATCCGTCGTTGAGCACCTGCTGCCACAGCGCCGACTGGTTGAGGGCATCCTGCGCCTCGCGCTTGCGCCGTTCAAGATCTTCGGCGAGGCGGTCACGGAGGTCCGGGTCGTCGATGACCGTCAGCTCCGATCCCACGATCATCGCCAAATGCTCTGCAGCGGAACGGATCTCGGACAGAACCTCGTCGCGAACCCGGTCCGTCTGGCGGGAGAGCACCTTTTCGCTGAGGAACTTGACGATCGACGGGAAGTTGGACTCGTCGTTGAGTTCCTTGTCGTTGAGCGTGACGGCGTGGCTGCGCAACAGGGACGAGACCGGCACGATCGGGATCGGCACGCCCGCGCGCTGCAGGTGCCCGGCGTTGGCGTTGACGATTTCGCGCCAGTGCGGATAGAGGTCGGTTTTGGTCGCCACCAACAGCGCGACGGGACAGATCTGGTGCGCCTGGCGGATGAACCGCATCTCCGGTTCGGTCAATTCCTGGCTGGCGTCGCTGACCATCAGTAGGGCGTCGGCATCCGGCAGCAATCCGAGCGTCGCGGACAGGTGCGGCTGCCCGTGGCCCCCCACGCCGGGGGTGTCGATGAACGCCAGCCCACCCTGCAGCAGCGGGCTGGGTGCGCCGATCTCGACGCGCAGCACTTCTCGGTTGCCGGCCTGCGGCGCGTGGCGCAGGTCGCTGTTGAGGTCATCCACGGGAATGTCGATGCTTGCGGGTTCGCCGTTGGGGCCCGCGGCGACAACCAGCCGGGCCGACGGCGGGTCGCCATAGCCGACGACGGTGATCACCACCGTGGCCTCGTCGTCGCCGACTCGCGCCACCGGCAGGTTCAGCAGCGAGTTGAGCAGTTGGCTCTTGCCTTGCTTGAGCTGCCCGGCGATCACCACCCGGATTTGGGGGTCAAGGATCCGCTCGCGGGCTCGGGTCAGCCGCTGCGCGAGGTCACCGCGGTCGTTGAGTCCGGCGATGGCGATGGTGTGGTCGATCAGTTCGACGATGACGTTGACCCGCCGAGGGTCATCCGGTTGGACCACCGTGCTGCCCCACTTTCTCGCTGCGATGCACTGAGATCACGGTATGCGCGTAGCAGCGGCGGAGACCAAAGGAGGTCCCCGCCGTGCTACCCGTCAGGATTCTTTAGCCGTGCGGCCCGACCGGATGCGCGGACGGCGCCGGGTGCGGGGCCGGTACGGGAGCGTGCACCGGGGCCGGCTCATGCGGCGTGCCCTCGAACACCGACGGGCTGTGCGGCGCCGGGGCCGGCGAGTGCTCGACGGGAGCCGGCGAGTGCTGGACGGGGGCCGGCGCGTGCTGAACCGGAGCGGGCGCGTGGTCGACCGGGGCCGGCGCCTGCGCCGGCTGCTGGATCACCGGCGAGTGAGCCGGCGCCTGTGCCGGCTGCTGGATCACCGGCGAGCCGGTGCCGCCGTGGTTGACCGGGCCACCGGCGCCGGGGGTCTGGATCACCGAGCCTAGGTTCGACGGCGGCGTCGCCTGGCCGCCGACGGTGCCTCCGGCCTCACCCCCGCCCTGAATGACCGGACCCTGTCCCGTAGGGGCGACCGGGGCGTGCTGGGGCGGGACGCCGCCTGCGTTGACGGGGCCGCCGCCGAGCGCGGCGCCTTCCTGGCCGAGAATCTGGCCGTGGGAAGCGCCACCAGGGCCACCGGCCACTGCGCCGCCACCGGCACCACCGGTCACCGCGCCACCGGCTGCGGCACCCGCGGGGCCGTCGCCGATGCCGGGTGCCAGGGTGCCGCCGCCGCTGGCGTGGCCGCCCAAGCCGGCGCCACCTGCGATGGATGGGGCCGCCGGTTGGGGCGTCACGTGGCCGCCCAGCGTGCTGCTGTCGCCGCTCATGACAGCGCTGCTGCGCTCGCCACCGATGCCCAATCCGGCGCCGCCCGCGGCACTGGCGCCACCCTGACCGCCGACGCCGACGCCGCCCAGTGGACCGGAAACGTGAGGAGTCGCAGCGCCGTTCAGCGCGGCGCCCTCACTGGCGATCAATCCCGCTTGACCGGTCGCGCCGCCGAGGAGCGCGGCGTTACCGCCAGCGCCGGCGAGGCCACCGACGTTGCCGGCACCAGCCAGCCCCCCGCCCGCGGCAAGACCGGCCTGGCCCGCCAGACCGCTAGCGCCGGCCACGCCACCACCGGCGCCAAAGCCGCCCTGGCCCGCCAGACCGGCTGGGCCGGCGAGACTGGCCTGCCCGCCAAGCCCGCCGCCGGCCGCGCCACCAAAGCCGCCACCGGCCTGGCCACCCGCGCCGAACGCACCGCCCGCACCAAGACCACCTTGGCCAGCGAGTCCGGCTTGGCCGCCTAGGCCGGCCTCGGCGCCCAAACCTGCCTGACCACCGGCGCCCACGCCTAAGGCACCGCCAGCCTGACCGCCAACGCCAGCACCTGCTTGGCCACCGGCGCCGAACCCAGCGCCTGCCTGACCACCGAAGCCACCTGCCGCCCTCCCAGCGGCTTCGCTCGTTAGGCCGATCCCAGCCTGCCCGCCAGCGGAACCGCTAAGACCAGCGCCACCAGCCAAACCCGCGCCGCCGGCCAAACCCGCGTTGCCGGCAAGCCCGGCCTCACCACCGAGCCCAGCTCCACCGGCGAGTCCAGCACCACCACCGAAGCCTGCTTGGCCAGCCAAACCGGCGCCGCCACGCAGGCCAGCACCAGCGCCCAAACCAGCACCACCGGCAAGACCAGCGCCACCGCTAAGCCCAGCACCACCAGCGAGGCCAGCGCCGCCGCTAAGACCGGCGCCACCAGCCAAACCCGCGCCACCAGCCAAACCCGCGTTGCCAGCAAGGCCGGCCTCACCACCGAGCCCAGCTCCACCGGCTAGTCCAGCACCGCCACCGAAGCCTGCTTCGCCAGCCAAACCGGCACCGCCACGCAGACCAGCACCAGCGCCCAAACCAGCACCACCGCTAAGACCAGCGCCACCAGCGAGCCCAGCGCCACCGCTAAGACCAGCATTACCAGCCAATCCCGCGCCACCAGCCAGACCCGCGCCACCGCTAAGACCAGCGCCGCCGGCGAGACCAACACCCCCACCAAGACCAGCCTCGCCGCCAAAGCCAGCCTCTCCGGCAAGACCTACACCGCCACGCAGACCAGCGGCAGCACCCAAACCGACGCCACCTCCAAGACCGGCTTCACCACCAAGGCCAGCCTCGCCGGCGAGTGCCGCGCCGCCGCCAAAGCCGGCGCGAGCGCCGAGTCCGGCCTCACCACCCAGACCCGCCTCGCCACCGAGGCCAAAGCCGGCGCGAGCGCCCAGACCGGCCCCGACCCCAAGGCCCAAGCCACCACCGAGGCCCGCCTGGCCGCCCAAAGCAAAACCGGTCTGACCACCCACACCGGCACCAAACCCGAGGCCCAACCCAGCACCGATCTCAGCGCCCAAACCAGCTCCACCGCCGACACCGAGACCAAGATTCAAACCCCCGCTGACCTCTGCGCCAATGCCTGCACCGAAGCCGCCGCCGAGCTGCTCGCCAATGAGGCCACCGGGACCGAACCCGCCCCAACCGGGGGCACAACCGGTGCCGAAGCCAGGACGGAAGTCGCCCCAACCGGGCTGGGGGCCACCCCAACCGTGCCGGAACTCACCCCACCGAGGTCCGACGTCACCCCAACCGGGCTGGAAGCCACCCCATCCGGGTCCGAAACCTGCACCGGACTCACCAGTGGCCGGTCCGAATGCACCCCAGCCGGGCTGCCAACCGAACCCACCCCCGGGCCCCGCAAACCCGCCGTCGGCGGCATTCCATAGCCCGGCGTCGAAGGCATTGACTAGTCCTCCGCCCAAGCCGCCCACGATGGCGCCGCCGTCACCCAGGGCGGCGTCGGCGCCGTACATGACGGGGGCAACGGTGTCGCCCACGAGCGCGGCGCCGTCGTCGGCAACCGTGGAAACCAGGCTCGGCGCATAGCCGCCGTAGGGCTCGTATCCCCCATACACCGGCGCGTAGCCGTACTGGTCGGCCAGCACTTGCTGCAGGCCACCGACCGGATCACCTCCGAGGTCCACACCGGGCATCGCGTTAGTCGCCGCCATCGCGAACTGCTCTGGCGCCGCATTGATGCCCGCAAGGCTCATGGCCTGCTGCGGACCGTCAAGAAAGGCTTGGGCCGCATCGGGATTGATAAACAGCCCCAGGATGTATCGGATCAGCGCGTCCATGTCGTTTCCCCTCACACGATCTTCGAAGACTTTCGCCGGGCGACCGGCGTTTCGATATACACGCTATGGATTTCCCGTCGGCCTGGAATCGGGGCCTGATCCCCCAGCCGCGCGCGTACCTATAGGGATCGAACCAGCCCCCTGGTTAGGGGATTAGGGGGATTGCGCAACACGCGATCGCCCGTGTCGAAAGTTGCTTAGGTGGCCGCATATGCGCACGTCAAAGGCTTGCGATGGCCGATACCCGCCACCGACGACGAATGGATGATCAGCCGTGGATCCCGAAGCCGTGGTGGTCGGGGTCGGCGGGGTGCGGATGGGCGGCGGGGTGGTCCCAGGCACTCACATCGTCCGCCGGGAACACCCCGTGGTCGGCGGGGCCATCGGGCGCATCTGCGCCCGTGAACAGCACCGATGGCTCATGCGAGTCGAGACCGACCCGATGCGCTTCAGCGGGCGCTTCGGGCGGTGCCGGTGGCGACGGATGGCTGATCACGCCGTTCGCGGGACCATGCTGCTGGGCAACCCCTGCGGGGACGTGCGGCGTGAACGCATCGAGCGCGGCCGCGGCGGCACCGCTTGCCCAAACGTTGCCGTGCTCGGCGACCGGCGCTGCCGCAACGGCACTGGCGGGGTGGGCCATCGACAATGAATCCGACACCATCGGGATCAGGTTGTTGACGTCGACGCTGGTCACATCGCTAAGATGCGCGTCGGCGATCGCCTGCTCGGGGTTCGCGGTGTAGCGCGCGGCGGCGTCGGGATCGCGCACAAGCGAGATCACAAAGTCGAGCAACGAGTTTGCCAAAGCACACCTCCCTGCCTTACCTAATGCCGTGCCGGAAATTCCGGCCAGATACCAGGAATGGTATCGGCCGGGTCGCCCGGCGGGATCGGTGCGCAACCCGCCTCCCGTAGGGCAGTATTAGGGGGTGCGTCGTTAGGGGAAATGCGGGGTTGCCGGGAAGGGAGTACGCGCCATGAGCGACTCTCTTGTCTCCCCCTTTGAAGTCCGGCCGCACGCGCGCGACCCGATTCGGGCCCTCACGCACGCCGCGACGGCGCCAGTAAAGCTCCTGATCATCGGCGGCATCGGAACCGGCAAGAGCACCGCTCTCGCCGCCGCTCGCGACCAGCTGCGCGGCGCCGGGCTCGCGGTCCTGGCACGTCCGCCCCGCGGCGGCGACTCGCCGGACGCGGCGCTGGTCGTCGACGATGCGCACTTGCTGACCGACGCCGAGCTGCGGGCCCTCATCGAGTGGTTGGCCGACGACGTGACGGTCGTGGTGGGCGCCGAACCCCAAGAGCGGCTGCGGGATGTCGCCCGGGCCATCGAACGGGACGGACGACGCATATCCCTCGGTCCGCTGCCGGTCGCCGAACACCTCCTGGAGTGCACCGGCGGAATACCGTTTCTCGTGCGCGCGGTCGGTGACACGGCGCAGGTGCCGGCGCAGGCGGCCAAGTTCGCCCTGATCGACCGATTGCGCCGACTCGACGAGCCCACCCTGGACGCCCTCCTCATCATGTCGCTGACCCAGGATTTTGGGGCCGCGGATGTGGCTGCCGCCCTGGGTATTTCGGCAACGCAAGCGCGCCAACTCGTCGATCGGGCGCGGGCCGGCGGTCTCGTCGAACCGTCGCACAACCCGGGATTCCTGCACTTGGTTCATGACGCGGTCGCCCAGCTCGTCGGCAATGCGCACCACCGCGAGGTCGAAACCTCGATCGTGCGTTCGCAATTGGATACCTCGACGGTGTCAGCGGCTTTCGCGCTCCGGCTCGCCGAACACGGCCTGAAAGACGACCGGCTGGCGGCCATGCTCGTTCGGCAAGCCGAAGGGGCGCAGGCGGATCCCGTCGGCGCCGCGAGGCTTTATCGCGCGGCGGTCGACGCCGGCGCCGACGGGCTGGCGGCGCGAGTCGCCGACGCGCTGGCCCGCACCGGCGACTGCGCGGCGGCGGCGGCCTTGGCCGACCGTCTGCTCGGCTCGCCGGATTCCGCCGAACGCGCGGCGGCGGTGCGCATCGCCGCCAGCATTGCCATCCATGACGGCAACGCGAGCCAGGCGGCCGGACTCTTCAGCTGGCTGGGCCCCCACCCGGACGCCGTCGTCAGCGCGGCCGCGGCGATCGTGCACGCCGCGACGGGCGATCTTGCGGCAGCGCGCGCCGCCCTGCGCCTCGACGACACCGGACCGCCGACCATGGCCGCACGCGCCGCGCGCGGTCTCGCCGAAGGGCTGCTGCTGACGATGGATCATCCATATCCGGCGGCAATCGCGAAGCTCGGTCAGGCATTTGCGACCGGACAATCCATGACCGAGGTCATTCCCGATAGCCCCGCCGCGCTGGTCAGCCTGGCCGCTATCCATGGCGGCGATCCGGTCCGCGCGCGCAGCGTCATCGCCCGCGCCGACGGCGACTTGCTGTTCGGACGCCGCCACGCGCTGCTCTCGGGCTGGCTCAAGATGCAGGACGGGCAGTTGCCGGCAGCCGGCGCGGATGCAGCCGCGGTCGGCTCGGCCGGGCTGCACCGGCGGGACGCGTTGTGGGCGGCGGCATTGCAGACGGCGATCGCGCGGCGCAGCGGCGACGCGGGTGCGCTGCAAAAACATTGGTACGAGGCCATGGAAGTGCTCGCGGAGTACTCCGTCGATCTGTTCGCGCTGCTGCCGCTCGGGGAATTGTGGGTCGCGGCCGCCCGGCTGCGACAGGTCGACCGGCTGCGGCACCCGCTGGACGAGGCGTTCGGGCTGCTGGACTCCCTGGGCAACCCGGCGTTGTGGTCGGCGCCCTTGCACTGGGCCGGGGTGCACGCGGGAATCCTCGCCAACGCACCGCAGCTGGTCGCGCCGCACGGGCAGGCGCTCGGTGCGGCCGCGGGCGACAGCGCCCTGGCGCGCGCGCTATCCGGCGCCGGCCGAACCTGGCTGAGGGTGCTCGCCGATCAGGTCGACGCCGACGAGGTCACCGCGGCGGCCCGGTCGTTGTCGAGCGTCGGGCTGACCTCGGACGCGACCCGGCTCGCCGGTCAGGCCGCGCTGCAAGCGCCTGACGGGCGGGTGTCCGGGGCCATGCTGCAACTGGCCCGGGACCTCAAGGTGGGCGCCGGGATCGGCGAGACGCCCGTCGGAGCGGAACCGGCGGCCGATGCCCGTCCCGCGCCACACCACCCACCGGCGGGCTCGGCCCTGTCCCATCGTGAACGCGAAGTCGCCGAGCTTCTCCTGCTGGGCATGCCGTATCGCGACATCGGTGGCCAGCTGTTCATTTCCGCCAAGACCGTCGAGCACCACGTCGCCCGGATGCGGCGTCGCCTCGGCGCCGGCTCGCGTTCGGAGATGCTGTCCATGCTGCGCACGATGCTGGCCCCCGGGGCTGAACCGCAGGCCACGGGCACCGCCGAGCGGTGACTTAGGGCAGCCTATCTCGCACCGAAAGCTACCCAGATGTCACTATGAGCAAGCCTCAGTAGGCAACAAACTAGGAATTGGGGAGACCTTCTGTGACCACCCAAACGCTCATCAGACTGATACTCGGGCTGGGCATGACCGTGGTCGTGGGCGCTTTCGCTGCGCGGCGAGTGTTGTGGCTGAACAAGCTGGTCATGTCCGGCCAGCCGGCCAGCGGGCGCACCGACGATCTCGGCAGCCGAATCTGGGCGGAACTCACCGAGGTACTCGGACAACGGCGCCTGTTGAAGTGGTCGCTGCCGGGTCTGGCGCACTTCTTCACCATGTGGGGATTTTTCATCCTGCTGACGGTCTACATCGAGGCCTACGGCGTGCTGTTCCAGCCGAACTTCCACCTTCCGATCATCGGCCGCTGGGACGCGCTGGGCGCGCTGCAGGACTTCTTCGCGTTGGCGGTGCTGACCGGCATCGTCACCTTCGCGATCATCCGGCTGCGCACCGAGCCGAAAGAGTACGGCCGCCAGTCCCGCTTCTACGGCTCGCACACGGGCGGCGCGTGGCTGATCCTGTTCATGATCTTCAACGTCATCTGGACGTACGCCATCTTCCGCGGAGCGTCAGTGAATGCCCTCGGCGACGAATTCCCGTACGGCCGCGGCGCTTTCTTCAGCCACTTCATGGGCTCGCTGCTACACCCGTTGGGTCACAACACCAACGAGATCGTCGAGACCGTCGCCCTGATGCTGCACATCGGCGTCATGCTGGCCTTCCTGCTGATCGTGTTGCACTCCAAGCACTTACACATCTTCCTGGCGCCCATCAACGTCATCTTCAAACGCCTGCCCGACGGGCTCGGGCCGCTGCTGCCGATCGAGTCCGGCGGCAAGCCAATCGACTTCGAAAACCCGCCCGACGACGCCGAATTCGGCCGCGGCAAGATCGAAGACTTCACCTGGAAGGGCATGCTCGACTTCGCCACCTGCACCGAGTGTGGGCGGTGCCAGTCGCAATGCCCCGCCTGGAACACCGGAAAGCCCCTGTCGCCCAAGCTCGTCATCATGGACCTCCGCGACCACTGGATGGCCAAGGCGCCGTACATCCTGGGGGACAAGGAGACTCCGCTCGAGAACACCCCGGAGGGTGGGATTGCCGAGAACCTCAGCGGCGAGAAGCACGCCGAAGAGCATCACGTCCCCGAGTCGGGCTTCGGCCGCGTGATGGGCTCCGGACCGGAGCAGGCGACCCGCCCGTTGGTCGGCACCGCCGAGCAGCGCGGCGTCATCGATCCCGACGTGCTGTGGTCCTGCGTGACCTGCGGCGCCTGCGTCGAGCAGTGCCCGGTGGACATCGAGCACATCGACCACATCGTCGATCTGCGCCGCTACCAGGTGATGATGGAGTCGGAGTTCCCCTCCGAGCTGTCGGTGCTGTTCAAAAACCTTGAGAACAAAGCCAATCCGTGGGGTCAGAACGCCTCGGACCGGACCAACTGGATCGACGAGGTCGACTTTGACGTGCCGGTCTACGGCGAGGACGTCGACAGCTTCGATGGCTACGAGTACCTGTTCTGGGTGGGCTGCGCGGGCGCCTACGACGACAAGGCGAAGAAGACCACCAAAGCCGTCGCCGAACTGCTGGCCGTCGCCGGCGTGAAGTACCTGGTGCTGGGCACGGGCGAAACCTGCAACGGCGACTCCGCGCGCCGGTCGGGCAACGAGTTCCTTTTCCAGCAGCTGGCCGCCCAAGCCGTCGAGACCCTGGACGGGCTATTCGAGGGCATCGAGACCGTCGACCGCAAGATCGTCGTCACGTGCCCGCACTGCTTCAACACCCTCGGCAAGGAGTACCGCCAGCTGGGCTCCAACTACACCGTGTTGCACCACACGCAGCTGCTCAACCGGCTGGTGCGCGACAGGAAACTGGTCCCGGTTACCTCTGTCTCCCAAGACATCACGTATCACGACCCGTGCTACCTGGGCCGACACAACAAGGTGTATGACGCGCCGCGCGAGCTGATCGGCGCCGCGGGGGCCAAGCTCACCGAAATGCCGCGCCACGCCGAGCGCAGCTTCTGCTGCGGCGCGGGTGGTGCGCGCATGTGGATGGAAGAGCACATCGGCAAGCGGATCAACCACGAACGCGTCGACGAGGCACTGGCCACCAACGCCGCCACGATCGCCACCGGCTGCCCGTTCTGCCGGGTGATGGTCACCGACGGCGTCAACGACCGCCAGGAAGAAGCCGGTCGCAGCGGCGTCGAGGTGCTCGACGTGGCCCAGATCCTGCTCGGGTCGCTGGACCACGACAAGGCGACGCTGCCCGAGAAGGGCACGGCCGCGAAGGAGGCCGAGAAGCGGGCCGCTGAGGCGCCGAAGGTGGCGCCCAAGGCCGCCGCCCCAAGCGCACCCGCCGAGGCACCGCCCAAGGCCGAGGAGCCGGCCAAGGCAGCCGAGCCGGAGAAGCCCCGGGCCGCCGCCCCGGCGGCCCCCGCGGTGCCCTCTAAGGGGTTGGGTATTGCCGGCGGCGCCAAGCGACCCGGCGCCAAGAAGGCCGCACCGGCGGCGAAGGCAACCGAGGCGCCGGCCGAAGAGGCCAAGGCGCCTGCGGCTCCCGCCGCGCCCGCAGTGCCCTCCAAGGGGCTGGGGATGGCGGCCGGCGCCAAGCGACCCGGCGCCAAGAAGGCGGCACCGGCGACCAAGGCAGCAGCCCCCGCGGCCGAGACTCCCGCCGAGGCGGCACCCGCTCCTGAATCCAAGGCGCCCGCGGCACCTGCCGCACCGGTTAAGGGGCTCGGCATCGCCGCCGGTGCTAAGCGACCCGGCGCCAAGAAGGCCGCACCCGCCGCCGAGGCAACTCCCAAGGCAACCGAGGCCCCGGCCGAGCAACCCGAGGCCAAGGCGGAGCCCGAGCAAAAACCGGAGCCGTCCACGCAGCCCGACGGCGACGCGGCACCGCCGGCAGCGCCGGTAAAAGGCCTGGGCATCGCCCGCGGGGCACGTCCGCCCGGCAAGCGCTGATCGCTAAACGAGCCGTTGCTCAGGAGGCCAGGCCGAGGAACACCATGAGCGACCGTTCGATGTCTGCCATGAGCGTCGTGGACACGCGACCGATCCGCGTTCCGAGGTTGGAGCGGCGCACTGTCGTGATCTTGTCGACCATGGCGAAGCTGGGCTGCGCAATGCCGGCGGTCGTCGGGACCGCGATTCGCGCTACCGCCACGCCGGCGACCTTTGTCGCAGTCAGCGGGATGACGACGACAGATTCAGTTGCGGAGAACAGGTCGTCCTGAACGATGATCGCTGGGCGAGGCTCGGCTGCATAGACGCCCCCCGAGACCGTCCACAGCTCGCCACGGTTCACTCGTCGTCGTCCAGTGAAGCCAGATCGTCCGAGATCGCCTCCACAAACTCCATGTCATCGCTGTGCCGGTCGGCTTCGGCCAGCGCCAATGCTTCCCGCTGTGCCTCCGCGGCGAACTGCGCCGACCGGACGTCCGGCACCCACATCTGGACTGGGCGGTATCCGCGTTCACGCATGCGGCGGCGGTATTCGCTGGCTCGCCGCGTCGATGTTCTACCCATCGTTCAATGTTGCATGAAACGCGCGTTGCATGCAACGATTCCCGATCTAGTCCGATGCCTACCAGCAAATTCAGTGGACAACAATGGCACCATAGGTGACGTGACCACTCACCAGCTGCCCGTGCACGGTCCCGGTCATCAAGCCGGCCATCACCGGCAGCGGGCCTTCGCGCAGTCGTCCAAACTGCAGGACGTCCTGTACGAAATCCGCGGCCCGGTGCACCAGCACGCCGCGCGGCTGGAGGCCGAGGGGCACCGCATCCTCAAGCTCAACATCGGCAACCCGGCGCCGTTCGGCTTCGAGGCACCCGACGTGATCATGCGCGACATGATCCAGGCCCTGCCGTACGCCCAGGGGTACTCGGACTCGCAGGGCATCCTGCCCGCCCGGCGTGCGGTGGTCACCCGCTACGAGCTGGTCGACGGCTTTCCCCGGTTCGATGTTGACGACGTCTACCTGGGCAACGGGGTATCCGAGCTGATCACGATGACCCTGCAGGCCCTGCTCGACAACGGCGATCAGGTGTTGATTCCGGCCCCGGACTACCCGCTGTGGACGGCGTCGACCTCGCTGGCGGGCGGCACACCCGTGCACTACCTGTGCGACGAGACCCAGAACTGGCAGCCGGACATCGCCGACCTGGAGTCCAAGATCACCGAGCGCACCAAGGCGCTGGTCGTGATCAACCCGAACAACCCGACCGGCGCCGTCTACAGCCGCGAGGTCCTCACCCAGATGGTCGACCTGGCGCGCAAGCATCAGCTGCTCCTGCTCGCCGACGAGATCTACGACAAGATCCTCTACGACGACGCCAAGCACATCAGCGTGGCCTCGCTCGCGCCCGACATGCTGTGCCTGACCTTCAACGGCCTGTCGAAGGCCTACCGCGTCGCCGGGTACCGCGCCGGCTGGCTGGCGATCACCGGACCCAAGGACCACGCCGGCAGCTTCATCGAGGGCATCAGCCTGCTGGCCAATATGCGGCTGTGCCCCAATGTCCCGGCCCAGCACGCGATCCAGGTCGCCCTCGGCGGCCACCAGAGCATCGAAGACCTGGTGCTTCCCGGCGGTCGGCTGCTCGAGCAGCGCGACGTCGCCTGGACCAAACTCAACGAGATCCCCGGGGTGTCCTGCGTCAAACCCGAGGGCGCGTTGTATACGTTTCCCCGGCTGGACCCCGAGGTCTACGACATCGAGGATGACGAGCAGCTCGTCCTCGAGCTGCTGTTATCCGAGAAGATCCTGGTGACCCAGGGCACCGGATTCAACTGGCCCGCGCCGGATCACCTGCGCATCGTGACGCTGCCGTGGTCCCGCGACCTTGCCGCCGCGATCGAGCGACTGGGCAACTTCCTGACCAGCTATCGACAGTAAGCGGGTTCGCGGCGGCGCCCCTCTACGGTGGAGCGGGTGACCCATTCCCACTCGCACAGCCTCTCGTCGGCCCCGTCTCGGCTGGATCCGCTGCCAGCCAAGATCGTCGTCGGACTGCTGGTCGCCATCGGTGTGGCCGTGATCGCCGGCGCGGCATTGCTCTGGCCGAGCCGCCAGCACGTCGATATCCCGATGCCGTTCCAGAACGCGTCCGGTGGTGCCGTGAGCACGCAGCGGGGGTACGTGCTGTCCAGCGGACTGAGCGACTGCGGCAGCCCATCGGCGGGTCAGGTGCTCACCACCGCGCCGCAACCGGCGGCCCCCGGCGCTGGGCGATGCATACAAACGCTGGTCGCCATCGATTCCGGGCCGAACGCGGGCGCCAAGACGCTGCTGGAGTCCTCGCCCGGTCCCGGCCAGCCCCACTTCGCGGCCGGTGATCGCGTCCGGCTCGTCCGGCAGGTCGACGACCAGGGCACGACCAGCTACGCCTTTTACGACTTCGAACGCGGCTGGCAGCTGGTTGCCCTCGCGGTCGCGTTCGCGGTGGTGATCGTCGCGGTGGCCCGCTGGCGCGGGCTGCTCGCGTTGGTCGGCATCGTTGTCGCGTTCGCGGTGCTGGTGGTGTTCCTGCTGCCGGCGCTGCGCGACGGCGCACCCGCCGTCCCGGTGGCCCTGGTGGCGTCCGCCGCCATTCTCTACGCGGTGATCTACCTCGCCCACGGGGTGAATCTGCGGACCAGCGCCGCCTTGCTGGGCACCTTGGCGGCGTTGCTGCTGGCCGCCGGATTATCTTGGGCTGCAGTCGATCTGGCGCATCTCACCGGTTTGTCGGACGAACAGAACGGCCAGGTCTCTGCGTATCTGGGCAACGTGTCGATCAGCGGGCTGCTGCTCGCCGGGTTCATCATCGGTTCGCTGGGTGTGCTGAACGATGTGACCGTGACGCAGGCGTCGACGGTGTTCGAACTCGCCCACCTCGGCGGCTCCCGGCGGGCCATCTTTTTGGGCGCCATCCGGGTGGGCCGCGACCACATCGCCAGCACCGTCGACACGCTGGTGCTGGCCTACGCCGGCTCGTCGCTCCCGTTGCTGCTGCTGTTCAGCGTCTCCAATCGCTCGCTGGGCGACGTGCTGACCAGCGAAAGCGTGGCCATCGAACTCGCCCGCTCCGCGGTCGGCGGCATCGCGCTGGCGCTGTCGGTGCCGTTGACGACGGCGATCGCCGCCGTGCTGGCCAGACCCGGCGTAGAACCGGCTTTAGCAGCGGCCCCGGTCACCGCGGCTGTTCAAGCAGCCCCAGCAGGTAGTCGCCGTAACCGGACTTGACCAGGGTGCGCGCGCGTTCGGCCAGCTGCTCCGCGCCGATCCACCCCTGCAGCCACGCGATTTCCTCGGGAACGCTGACCTTCAGCCCCTGCCGCCGTTCCAGCGTGCGGACGTAGTCGCTGGCGTCCAGCAGCGAGTCGAAAGTGCCCGTGTCCAGCCACGCCGTCCCGCGGGCCATTACCTCGACCGCCAGCCGGCCGCGGTTGAGATAGATCTGGTTGACCTCGGTGATCTCGTACTCGCCGCGCGCCGATTTCTTCAAGCCCTTGGCGATCTCGATCACGTCGTTGTCGTAGAAGTACAAGCCCGGCACCGCGTATTGGGACTTGGGCGTCGCCGGCTTCTCCTCCAGCGACAGCGCCATGCCGTCGTCCCCGAATTCGACGACACCGTAGGCCGAGGGGTTAGCCACCCAATACGCGAAAATGGCTCCGCCGCTTATGCTTTGGAACCGGCTCAGGCTGGTGCCCATTCTCGGGCCGTAGAAGATGTTGTCCCCCAATACCAAAGCCGCCGAGTCGTTGCCGAGGTGGTTGGCGCCGAGCATGAAAGCCTGCGCCAGACCCTCGGGTTCGTGTTGCTGAACGTAGCTGAGGTTGATGCCGAATTGGGAGCCGTCGCCGAGTAGCCGCTGGAAGCCGGCCGCGTCGTGCGGGGTGGTGATCACCAGAATGTCGCGGATGCCGGCCATCATCAGCGTGGAGAGCGGGTAGTAGACCATCGGTTTGTCGTAGACCGGCAACAACTGTTTGCTGATGCCGATCGTGATCGGATGAAGACGGGTGCCCGACCCGCCGGCCAGGATGATCCCACGCATAAAGTGCCTCCTGTTCGGGCCCTAATTTACGAGGTCGGCCTCGGTGAGTTCCGTCGCCGCCAGGGCCGAGGCCAAATCCTCATGCCGGAACACCGAGGTGACATGATCGCGGACCACCCGGAACGCCGACGCGGGGTTCGTGACCGCCCCTTCCGGGGTGCGGACCTTCTCTTCGACGACCACGATGCCGTCGTGCACATACATCCGGCCGGGCTCGGCGGTGCCTTCGCGGGAGCCGGCCCACTCACGCAGCGCCTCGTGACCCTGTGCGGCCCCGTGAGCGTCGCCGATTTCGATGTCGTCGCTGGACAACGCCACCAAGGTTTCCAGGTCGGAAGCGTTGAGGGCGTCATGCCACGCCAGAACGGTGGCGATCTCCGATGTGCTCATGGTCAGCAAGCTACCGTGTCCGCCTGAGTTATAAAGGCGTACGGTCCAGCCAGCTCTGCCACACGGCGTCGTCCCCGAACAGCTCGATACCGGTGTCGGCCAGCGAGACCCGGCGGACCATCGCCAGCAACAGCTCGGTGGCGCCGCCGCGCAGCGCCGCGCTGCCCTTGCCATGCTCGTGCGACCAGGTGATCGCGCCCCCGTCGACGGCGATCGTCCATTCGCCGGCGTCGCCCAGCCCGGGGTCGGTGGCGTGCACGTGCAGGGTGCTGCCGGCCTCGAGCGGCAATGGAGCCCCGTCACTCCCAGCCTGAATCGCCACTCGCTCAAGCCATTCCGTTATCCCGTCGGCCGCGATGGCGGCGTCGAGTGTGAATTCGCTGCCGATCGCGATGGCGGCGTCGGCGCGGTGCACCGCCGTCTCGTGCAGCCTTCGCCGGACCCACCAGTTCGCCGGGCGCGTGCCGAGGAACGTCCACACCGGTGTTTCCACGCCCGACAACTCGACGGCGTCGACCAGCCGCTGCGCGCCGCCCTGCAGCCAGGAGACCGCGTCGGCGGGATCCGGCGGCGGCTTGCCGCCCTCGACGGCACGGGGATCCAGGAATTGGTCCAGGCGGTCGCGCACGATTTGCGCCGCCCAGCGGTCGCCGCGCCCGACGTGGCGCAACAGCTGGGTGACGTTCCAGCCCGGGCACGTCGGCACGGGCGTGGACTCGTCGACACCGCGGAAAAGCTCCGCAAAGGCACGGTTGTCGTCGAGAAACGCGGCAGCATAGTCCACGCGGTCAGGCTACTCGCCGAGAGATACAGAACGAGCATGCGGTGAGCCGCCAATAGCGATAACGTCCGTCCTGTCGGGCAACTGACGAAAGGGGCGGGGGTATGTCATTTGTGATCGCTGCGCCGGAGGCGCTGGGGGCGGCGGCTTCGAATCTGGCCGGCATCGGTACGACGCTCAGCGCGGCCAATGCGGCCGCGGCGGCCTCGACGACGCGGGTGGTGGCCGCGGGCGCCGACGAGGTGTCGGCGGCGATCGCGTCGCTGTTTTCCGGCCAGGCACAGGACTTCCACGCGTTGACCACTCAGGCGGCGGCGTTTCATGACCAGTTCGTGCAGGCCTTGAGCGGCGGCGCGGCCGCCTATGTAGGCACCGAGGCCGCCAGCGTCCAGCAGACCCTGCTGGACGCCATGAATGCGCCGACGGAGGCGCTGTTCGGGCGCCCGCTGATCGGCAACGGCGCCAATGGGGCACCGGGAACCGGGCAGAACGGCGGCGACGCCGGAATCTTGATCGGCAACGGCGGGGCCGGCGGGTCCGGCGCACCCGGCCAGAACGGCGGCAACGGCGGGGCCGCCGGGC
>NZ_JAOPWB010000026.1 GCF_025965855.1 Mycobacterium sp.
TTCGCCGCTGCCTCCGGCGCGCGGATGCGCCCCGATGTCGGCATCGCCTTCAGGGACCCGGTCGGCGACATCATCTCCAACAACTACCCCGCCACCGAGGCCGGCATGCTCGCCACCGCCACCCCGCAGGACCTGCGGGCGGCGCCCGACACCGCGGGGCGGCCGGCGGGCGGAACCGAAATCCGCATCCTGGACAAGGAACTCAACGAACTGCCCACCGGTGAGGTTGGCACCATCTACGTCCGCAACGACACCCAGTTCGAGGGCTACACCCAGGGGTCCTCCGGCAAAGGCAAAGCCTTCCACGCCGGGTTCATGTCGTCGGGCGACGTCGGCTACACCGACGACGCGGGGCGCCTGTTCGTCGTCGGGCGCGACGACGAGATGATCGTGTCCGGCGGCGAGAACGTCTACCCGATCGAGGTGGAGAAGACGCTGGCGGCGCACCCCGACGTGGCGGAGGCCGCGGTCATCGGCGTCGACGACGAGCAGTACGGCCAACGGCTGGCGGCTTTCGTGGTGTTGACCCCGGGCGGGTCCGCCACGGTCGACACGCTCAAGCAACACGTGCGGGAGAACCTGGCCAACTACAAGGTGCCCCGCGAGATCACCGTCCTCGACGAGCTTCCGCGCGGCAGCACCGGCAAGATCCTGCGCAACGAACTGCAATCCGGGGTCAACGGCTGATGCGGCTTGGACGGGTGCTCAGAAAACCGAGGCCATTGGCGCGCGCGGCGGTGGAACTTGCCAACGCGGCCAACGGATTACGACCCCTGGCCCGCAAGGGCTACAGCACCGTCCTGGTGTTCTGGTTCGGCTGGCCGACGTCGGAGGTCCCGGGCCTGTACTTCTCCGCCTCGCTGGTGGACGCGCTACGGCGCGGGCGCCGTGGCGACTTCGCCGGGCCGCGCGGAAAGGCGGCGCTGGCGCTGACAGCAGCGTCCTGGGCCATCCTGGGGGTGATCCGCTACCGCGGTGTCACCACGCCCGGCCCGGTGCTGGAGGCCGGCCTGCGCGAACAATTGGGGCAAGACTACGCCGAGGCGCTCAGCGAGCTGCCACAGACGAAGCCCAACCGCAGCGGGCGGCGCAGCCTGCCGCTGGGCAACACGGTGGCGCGCCGGCGCTACGTCGAGAAGACGAACGTCGTGTCCTATGGCCCCCACGGGCGGGCGAACCTGGCCGACATCTGGCGCCGCCGCGACCTGCCGCCCGACGTCAAGGCGCCGGTGCTGTTGCAGGTTCCCGGTGGCGCCTGGGTGATCGGAATGCGCCGGCCCCAGGCCTACCCGCTGATGAGCCACCTGGCCGCCCGCGGCTGGGTGTGCGTGTCGATCGGCTATCGGGTTTCCCCGGTGCACACCTGGCCCGATCACATCGTCGACGTCAAGCGGGCCCTGGCCTGGGTCAAGGAGAACATCGCGCGCTATGGCGGCGACCCCGAGTTCGTCGCGATCACCGGCGGCTCCGCCGGTGGGCACCTGGCCGCGCTGGCGGCGCTGACCCCCAACGACCCGCAATTCCAGCCGGGCTTCGAAGAAGCCGACACCTCGGTGACCGCCGCGGTACCGGTGTACGGGCGCTACGACTGGTTTTCCACCCAGGGCGAGGGCCGTCCCGAGTTCATCGGGCTACTCGAAAAGTTCGTGGTGAAAAGGAAATTCGCCAGCCACCGCCACGTCTACCTCGACGCCTCGCCGATCCGGCGGCTACGCGCCGACGCCCCACCGTTTTTCGTCATGCACGGCCGCGACGATTCCCTCATCCCGGTCGGCGAGGCTCAGGAGTTCGTCGACGAGCTGCGCGCGGTGTCGAAGTCCCCGGTCGCCTACGCCGAATTGCCGCACGCCCAACACGCTTTCGACATCTTCAGTTCCCCGCGGGCGCATCGATCCGCGGAGGCCGTCGCGCGGTTTTTGTCCTGGGTGTACGCGACGAATCCGCCCGACCGGGATTAGCGGCTCACTCCCGCCGCGGCCTTCTCGAGCTCGGTCAGCGCCGGCTCGATCCCGTCGGCCATGTCGTCGATGTCGTTGGCCACTTCCGGTGTCGTCACGAAGCCGAAGTCCAGGTAGTCCTGGTAGGAAAAGCAGGTGATGTTCAGGGCGACGTCCATGACGGGCGGCCCGAGCGGCACCAGCGAATCCAGTTTGGCGCCCGCCATGTACAACGGCATCGGCGGACCGGGGACGTTGGAGACGACCAGGTTGATGGGGGCCAGGTTTCGCGACAACCCGCTGGCCGTGTAGGCCCGCGCGGCCAGCTGCAGCAGCCCGGGCGGCGTCGTCTCGGTCAGGCCCATGATCTGATGCGCCGAGAGCGCCTTGGCCATCAACTTGGCGCTCTGGGTGCTTTCGTGGATGGCCCGCAGCCGCTCGACCGGATCCTCGATGTGGGTCGCCAGGGATGCGGTCATCGAGCCCACCCTGTTGCCGACGTCGCTCTTGTTTTCGTCGGTGCGGGTTGAGACGGGGATCTGCGCGATGAGCGGTTTGGTCGGCAGCTCGCCGCGTTTCTGTAAGTATTCGCGGGTCGCGCCCGCCACCAGCGCGAGCACGACGTCGTTGAGCTTGACGCCGTAGGCGTCCTTGATGGCCTTGGCCCGGGCCAGCTCGATGCGGCAGCCGCTGACCCGCCGGTGCGGCGACACGGCCGCATTGAACCGGGTCTTGGGCGCTTCGAAGTAACGCGGCGGCCTGCTGCTGACGCCCAGCGCGGCGACCTGCTGGCGCAGGGTCTGCTCCACCAGCCGGGCGATGCGGAAGGGCGTCTTGATGCCGATATTGATGAGCGCGCCCAGCGCGCGCCGCTCCAGGCCCGGAAGCTGGAATCCCACCAGCGACCCGACCGTCTCCTCTTGCGGCGGACGCGGTTGTGGCGTGACGTCCAAAAGGATTTCACTCAGCCCGGCGCCCGAGACCCCGTCGACGATGGCGTGGTGCATCTTGGTCAGGGTCGCGATCCGTCCGCCCTCGACACCCTCGATCACCCACATCTCCCAGAGCGGCCGGGAGCGGTCCAGCTTGTAGGACATCAGCCGGCCCACCAGCTCCTCGAGCTCGCGGCGAGTGCCCGGGCCGGGAACGCCGATGCGACGGACGTGGAAGTCGATATCGAGCTCTTCGTCCTCGACGAACCACGGCCGGTCCAGCCCGAAGGGCGCGCCGGTGACCCGCCACCGCAGCTGCGGCACCTCCGGCAGCCGCGCGATGAGAAGTTCGCGGAGCCGCTGAAAGCTGTACTCGGGCGCGTCCTTCGGATCGCAGATCGCCAGCGCGCCCACATGCATGTGCCAGCCCGCGGTTTCCGCAGACCAAAACGCCGCATCGACACTCGAAAGCCGCTTCATCCCCCGACCGTAGCCCTCCCCTGCCCGTCGCGCCCAGCGATTTGCTGGGGCCGGTTAAGCATCCTCCAGCAGGTCGGGCGTCACCGCGGACTCCGTGTCGGGGAGGCCTTCGACCTTCGCCTTGCGGTCGGCCATGGACAGCAGGCGCCGAATGCGGCCCGCCACAGCGTCTTTCGTCATCGGCGGGTCGGCCAGGCGGCCGAGCTCCTCCAGGGATGCCTGACGGTGCTCGACACGCAGCCGGCCCGCAGAGGCCAAATGGTCCGGGACGGTGTCGCCGAGGATCTCCAGCGCGCGCTCCACCCGGGCGGCCGCCGCGACCGCGGCCCGCGCCGAGCGGCGCAGGTTGGCGTCGTCGAAATTGGCCAGCCGGTTGGCCGTCGCGCGGACCTCGCGACGCATCCGGCGCTCCTCCCAGACGAGCCGGATGTCCTGGGCGCCCATCCGGGTCAGCAGGGCGCCGATCGCCTCGCCGTCGCGCACCACCACCCGGTCGGCGCCACGCACCTCGCGCGCCTTCGCGCTGACCCCGAGCCGGCGTGCCGCGCCCACCAGCGCCAGCGCGGCCTCCGGTCCGGGGCAGCTGACCTCCAACGCCGACGAACGTCCCGGCTCCGTCAACGATCCGTGC
>NZ_JAOPWB010000030.1 GCF_025965855.1 Mycobacterium sp.
ACTTCTGGAGTGACCCGCTGACCGCTGCGGGCTCACAGAGTCCGGACGGCAAGGCCGCCTATGTGCAGGTCTTCCTCGTCGGTGCTCAGGGCACCGGCCCCAGCAAGAAGTCGGTGGCCGCCGTGCGCGACATCGTCGCCTCAGTGCCTTCGCCGCCGGGGGTGAAGGCCTACGTGGCCGGCAACACCGTGCTCAACGCCGACGTCAGCGTCGCGGGGCACAAGAGCCTCCAGCTGATGGCGTTGGTGTCGATCGGCGTCATATTGGTGATGTTGCTGATCGTCTACCGCTCGGGCGTGACCGCGATTCTGGCGCTGGTGATTGTTGGTATCGAACTCTTTGCGGCACAAGGGGTTACGGCCACCGCGGGCAACTTGAACATCATCGGTCTGACGCCGTATGCGGTGAGCATGGTCACGATGCTGACCATCGCCGCGGGAACCGACTACGTGATCTTCCTGCTGGGCCGATATCAGGAAGCCCGGTCGGCGGGTCAGGACCGGGAAGATGCGTTTTACACGGCCTACCATGGCGTGTCGCACGTGATCCTGGGTTCGGGGTTGACGATCGCGGGTGCGTGTATGTGTCTGACCATGTGCACGTTGCCGTACTTCAATTCGATGGGTTTGCCGTGCGCGATCGCGCTTCTGGTGATCGTGGCGGCGGCGTTGACGTTGGCGCCGGCGATCCTGGCCGTGGGGTCCCAGTTCGGTCTGCTCGATGCTAAACGGGAGCTCTCGACGCGGGGCTGGCGCAAGGTCGGCACGGCCGTAGTCCGCTGGCCCGTGCCCATCATCGTCGTGACGCTGGTGATCGCGATCATCGGCTTCGTCAGTCTGCTGACCTACGTGCCGCAGTACAACGACGAGAAGTTCACGCCCACCGACATGCCCGCTAACGTCGCGATGAAGGCGGCCGAGCGGCACTTCTCCCAAGCCCGGATGAATCCCGAGTTGCTGATGCTGGAAGCCGATCACGACCTGCGCGACCCGGCGGACATGCTCGTCATCGACCGGGTCGCCAAGAGCGTGTTCCACTTGCATGGCATCGAGCGCGTCCAGACCATCACCCGGCCGCTGGGGGCGCCCATCGAACACAGTTCGATCCCGTTCCAGATCGCCATGCAGAACTCGGGCACCCTGCAGACGGCCAAGATTCAGAACGACAACACCGCCCAGATGCTCGAGCAGGCCGACGAGTTGAGCAAGACCATCGCCAACATGGAGCACATGTACGAGATCATGAAGGAGCTCACGGCCACCACCCACGACATGGTCGCCCAAACGCACGACATGGTGGACACCACCAACGAGTTGCGGGACCATATCGCCGACTTCGACGATTTCTTCCGACCTATTCGCAGCTACTTCTACTGGGAAAAACACTGCTTCGACATTCCGAGTTGTTGGTCGCTTCGCTCGGTCTTCGACACTCTCGACGGGATCGATGAGCTCGCCGACCAATTGCAGGTTCTGACGGGGAGTCTCGATCATCTCGACCAGTTGATGCCGCAAATGCTGGCGACGCTGCCGCCGACCATCGAGTCCATGAAGAGGATGCGCGACTTCATGGTGGCCACGCACAGCACGATGGCCGGCATCCAGGCCCACCAGCAGGAACTGGCGGAGGGCTCGACGCTGATGGGCAATTACTTCGACGAAGCCAAGAACGACGACTCCTTCTACCTGCCGCCGGAGGTGTTCAAGAACCCAGACTTCGAACGCGGCCTGAAGATGTTCGTCTCTCCTGACGGCAAGGCCGTCCGGTTGATCATCACCCACCAGGGTGACCCGGCTTCGGTGGAGGGCATTGAGCACGTCGCCGGGATCAAGGAAACCGTCGCCGACGCCGTCAAGGGCACACCGCTGGAGAACGCGAAGGTCTCACTGGCCGGTACCGCCTCGCTCTATAGCGACATGCAGAACGGCGTCACCGTCGACTTGTTGATCGCCTGCATCGCCTCGATGATCCTGATCTTCGCGATCATGCTGCTGATCACCCGCAGTGTGGTAGCCGCCCTGGTCATCGTCGGCACGGTCGCCGCCTCGCTAGGCACCGCATGTGGACTGTCCGTCTTGCTGTGGCAGGACATCCTGGGACTCGGCGTGCAATGGATCGTGATCCCCCTGTCGATCGTGATCCTGCTCGCCGTGGGTTCGGACTACAACCTGCTGGTCGTCTCGCGACTCAAGGAGGAGATCCACGCCGGCCTCAACACCGGCATCATCCGCGGCATGGGCGCCACCGGACGCGTGGTCACCGCCGCCGGCTTGGTGTTCGCGTTCACCATGATGTCGATGATCGTCAGCGACCTGCGCGTCGTCGGCCAGCTGGGCATGACCATCGGCATCGGCCTGCTGGTCGACACGCTCATCGTGCGCTCCTTCATGACCCCCTCGATCGCCGCCGCGCTGGGACGCTGGTTCTGGTGGCCGTTGAACACCTTCAAGATCACTCATCCGCCTAAACCCACACACCAATACGAAGCGGACGCCAACACCGCGCCGATCCTCCAACGATCGACACCGTGAAACGCAAGCGCGGGTCTGCCAAGCTGTCCATGGCAACGTCGTCATCAGCGAGCAAGTCCAAACCCATGGCAGAGTCGAAACCGAGACTGCGCCAGCGCACCGAGGGGCGACTGGACCGATCCCGCGATCCCGCGATTCTCAACGCCGCTCTGGCGACGCTCGCCGAGCATGGCTACCAGGCCACCAACATGAACGACGTCGCTGCGCGGGCCGGTGTCGGCAAAGCCGCAATCTACCGCCGCTGGTCCTCAAAGGCTGCCTTGATCACAGATGCCCTCGTCTACTGGCGCCCCGACCTGATGAGCGACGAAGCCCCCGACACCGGCAGCCTCACAGGCGATTTCGAACTCCTCGTCGAACGCGCGGCCCGCAACGACGACGACCTGATCTCCAACGACCTGGTGCTACGCGTCGCAGTGGAGGCCGCGCACGACCCCGAACTCGCTACAGCCCTCGACGACCTGATGCTCAACAGAGGTCGACGGATGATATCGGCGATACTCATGCACGCAGCTGCCCGCGGCGAGATATCGGGTGATCGCGACTGGTCACTCGTCGCCGACGTACTCACCGCCATGGCACTGATGCGGGTCATCAGCGGACAAACCGTCGACGCCAAGTTCGTGCGACAGGTCATCGACACGTTGGTGCTGCCGGCGGTACGTGCGCCGGCTTCAAGGTTCTAGGGCGCGCCACTCCCCGCCGGGTAGGCCCCGGCGTCGTTGAAGGCCTCGTTACGGCCGATGCGTGGTGCCAGCAACCTGGGTCCTACCAGGCCCAGCGTGATCGCCGAGATGGCGGGCGCGAACACTGCACCGGCGCTGTCCCGTTGCTGAAGAAACGGGAGCGATCAGATCCTGTCTCGGACCGGCTGCCCACCCGAGGTCGGGTACCCGAACTGGCCTCGGTGGTCAGCGATTGGAGCGGGCGCGTCGTCGTCGACACCAACCGCCCAACGGAAGTGAGAACTGCTGGTGCGCAAGAAAACCGACATGCGCTCACAGCGATTGGTTGTCACCACCCGCCACCTCGACATAGCTAATCCCTCGCCCTTCTCGTAATGCGTTGAACGCCTTTGTGTTTAAGGCCGTGCTAAAGGTCCACGGAACGGTGGCGCCACCGCGCGTGGCGGTGTCCTGATTCCCGGTACTCAGTGCGTGTCGCGGGTGTGTACCAGCACCCCGCGGTTGGTGAAGTCGGAGATCTCGTCGTCGCTGTAGCCGAGTTCGTGCAGCACCTCTTCGTTGTGCTCGCCCTGACGGGCCGGCTGCCGGTCGGGCTCGCGGCCGTTGTCGGCGGTCTCGGCGGGATCGGTGCTTTCATCCGTCTTGGAGCCGCCGGTGAAGTGCCAGGGCCGGCCGGGGACGGTGATCCGTGCGCCGGCGCCGTCGGGCACGGTGCGAGTGGCTCCCCATCGGGTAGCCCAGTCGGTCGTGGCGAATTCAGAGATGTCGCGCAGCGAGCCGGTGGGGATCTTCGCCTCGTCGAGCTGTGCTTCCAGTGACGCCATATCGCTGAAGGTCCAGATCCAGCGCTGCACGATTTCGTGCAGAGCTTCCAGATTGCGTCGCCGATCCTGCGGTGTGGCGAAGCGTGGGTCCCCGGCGAGGTCGGGTCGGCGCATGGCGGCCAGGTAGAACGGGAACGACAAGCTGCTGATTAGGCTTAACGGGCTGATGAACCGTCTCCCGTCGGGTCCGATGAAGAAGACGCAGTCGGTGGCCCCGAGGATGGGGGGCTCGTCACCAAGTTCGGCATCGGATAAATCCACGTGGACTCGTTCGTTGACCGCCAGCATGACCGCGGCCATCGCCACGTCGATGTATTGGCCTCGGCCGGTCACGCCGCGCTCGTTCAGCGCTGCGAGGATGGCGATCGCGGCATGCAGCCCGGAATAGACATCGGCGTGTGAGAGCGAATCGCTGCGGGGACGGTCCTGCGGGGTGCCCCAGTGCGCGTTCGACATGTCGGTGATTCCAGTCTCGGCCTGCACTGTTGGGGCGTAGGCAGCGCGTGCGCGCCACGAGCCGTGCTGACCGTAGCCGCTGATCGAAGCGTATACAACATGAGGGTTGCGCGCGGCGACGTCGTCGTAGCCCAGCCCGAAGGAGGCCAGGGTGCCGGGGCGAAAGTTCTCCACGATGATGTCGGCCTCATTGCAGAGCCGCAACGCGATCTCGCGTGCCCCCTCGACATTGAGGTCGATGCAGATGTTGCGCTTGCCGGCGTTCTGCTGGGCGTAGTAGCCGGAGATCTCACCGATACGGGGGAAGGCCCGCCG
>NZ_JAOPWB010000054.1 GCF_025965855.1 Mycobacterium sp.
TCGCCGTCGCCTCGGGCTCGCCGTTCATGTTCATCGTGCGGTAGAGCAGCTGGACAGCCTTGGCGGGCTGCGGGATCAGACCGAGAAACGCCAGCTCGACCTCGCGCGAGCGCAGTACCGTCCCGGGCTCGGCGTGCTGGTAGCCCGGCGGCGGGTGGTAGAACGGGTCGTCCGAGGGCAGCAGCGGCCGGACCTTGCGCTGCAGTTCCTCGTGCGGCGGCCGTCCGATCCACTGCGCGTCACGCGTCCCCGCGAGATTGCCGAGTTCAACCATCAGGATCCCTTCTTGGCCATCCGGCATTCTCGCGCATGAACGGGCGGTGGCCAAAACGTAATCGCCGCATTGTGAGCCAGTTCTCGTCGGTCCCCCCGGCTCACGGGCGAAGGTGTTCCGCCCAATGTACCGGTGTGTCGTGGGCAATCGGCTCAAATCTGGCCGGGCGGCCGGAACGCGGCGAATTCGTCGGTGACCCGCAGCTGGGAGTCGGTGAAGTGATACAGCGCCGCCGGGCGCCCGCCGCTGCGGCCGGACTGTGCCATGGTCCCGGTCTGGGTGATGACCCCGCGCCGGACCAGCACGCGTTGCAGGTTCGTCGCGTCGACCTGATAGCCCAGCGCGGCGCCGTAGATGTCGCGCAGCGTGGACAGTACGAATTCCCTTGGAGCCAAAGCGAATCCGATGTTGGTGTAGGACATCTTGGCGATCAGCCGGGTGCGGGCGTAGGCCACCATCGGGCCGTGGTCGAACGCCATCGGCGGCAGCGAATTCACCGGATGCCAGCGCGTGTCCGGCGGCAGCTCGGGGATCGCGGGGGAGGGCACCAGGCCCAGGAACGTCGACGCGATTACCCGCTTGTCCGGTACCCGGTGGGGATCGGAGAACACAGCCAGCTGCTCCAGGTGTGCCAGCTCCTTCAGGTCGACCTTCTCGGCCAGTTGGCGCAGGACGGAGGTGGTCATGTCCTCGTCGTTGCGCAGCTGTCCGCCCGGCAGCGACCAGGCGCCCCTTTGCGGATCCTTGGCACGTTGCCATAACAGCACGTTCAGCTGCGGTTTCTCTCTGTTTAACCCGTTTCCAAGGGCTGTTGTCACCCTGCGAACCTGGAACACGACCGCAAGCACCTCGTGTTCAGTGCTAATATGGCGCATGTTTTCGATTATAAGTCGAAAACCTCCCAGCGCTAAAGGAGCCGCCGTGACGGTCTTGACTCGCATGGAGTCGTTCGCCGAAAACGGGACCGACATGGTCGCCCGTATCACCGACACACCCACCGGATACGCCGGCGTGGACGGGGATGAGCAGTGGGCCGCCGAGGTTCGCCGGCTGGCGAAGCTGCGCGGCGCCACCCTGCTCGCGCACAACTACCAGCTGCCCGCCATCCAGGACGTCGCCGACCACGTGGGCGATTCGCTGGCGCTGTCCCGGATCGCCGCCGACGCGCCCGAGGACACCATCGTGTTCTGCGGTGTGCACTTCATGGCCGAGACCGCCAAGATCCTCAGCCCGGACAAGACCGTGCTCATTCCGGACCAGCGGGCCGGCTGCTCGCTGGCCGATTCCATCACCCCCGACGATTTGCGCGCCTGGAAGGACGAGCATCCCGGCGCCGTCGTCGTCTCCTACGTCAACACCACGGCCGCCGTCAAGGCGCTCACCGACATCTGCTGCACCTCGTCCAACGCGGTCGACGTCGTCGAGTCCATCGACCCCGACCGCGAGGTGCTGTTCTGCCCGGATCAATTCCTCGGCGCCCACGTGCGCCGGGTGACGGGGCGCAAGAACCTGCACGTGTGGGCCGGGGAATGCCACGTGCACGCCGGCATCAACGGCGACGAGCTCTCCGAGCAGGCGCGGGCAAATCCCGATGCCGAACTGTTCGTCCACCCCGAATGCGGCTGCGCCACTTCGGCTTTGTACCTCGCCGGCGAGGGCGCCTTCCCGGCGGAGCGGGTGAAGATCCTGTCCACCGGCGGCATGCTCGAGGCCGCCCACGAGACCCGCGCCCGCAAGGTCCTGGTCGCCACCGAGGTCGGCATGTTGCACCAATTGCGCCGGGCCGCACCGCAAGTCGACTTCCGCGCGGTCAACGACCGCGCCTCCTGCAAATACATGAAGATGATCACCCCGGCCGCCCTGCTGCGCTGCCTGGTACAGGGCGCCGACGAAGTCCACGTCGACCCCGAGACCGCTGCGGCCGGCCGGCGCAGCGTGCGGCGGATGATCGAGATCGGGCAGCCGGGCGGCGGCGAATGATCGCCCGTCCCAGTTGGGCCCACACCGCCGACGTCGTCGTGATCGGAACCGGCGTCGCGGGATTGGCCGCGGCGCTGGCCGCCCATCGCGCCGGCCGCAGCGTCGTCGTCCTGTCCAAGGCGGACCAGGCGCGCGGGATGACCGCCACCCACTACGCCCAGGGCGGCATCGCGGTGGTGCTGCCCGACAACGACGATTCGGTCGACGCCCACGTCGCCGACACGCTGGCCGCGGGCGCGGGGCTGTGCGATCCCGACGCGGTGGGCTCGATCGTCGCCGACGGCTACCGCGCGGTGTCCGAATTGGTCGGTGCCGGAGCGCGATTCGACGAGGTCGTGCCCGGCCGCTGGGACGTGACGCGCGAGGGCGGCCACTCGCGGCGCCGCATCGTGCACGCCGGGGGCGACGCCACCGGCGCCGAGGTTCAGCGCGCGCTCGACGAAGCCGCGGCCATGCTCGACATCCGCACCAGCCACGTGGCGCTGCGCGTGCTGCACGACGGCACGGCGGTGACCGGGGTGTGGGTGGGCAACCCGGACGGATACGGGATCGTCAGCGCGCCCTCGGTGATCCTGGCCTCCGGCGGCCTCGGGCACCTCTACGGGGCGACCACCAATCCCGACGGCTCCACCGGCGACGGAATCGCGCTGGCGCTGTGGGCCGGCGTGGCCGTCAGCGATCTCGAGTTCATCCAGTTCCACCCGACGATGTTGTTCGGTGGCGGTCAGGGCGGCGGCCGGCGCCCCCTCGTCACGGAGGCCATCCGCGGCGAGGGCGCGATATTGCTTGACGGCCAAGGCAATTCGGTCACGGCCGGCGTTCACCCGATGGGCGATCTGGCCCCGCGCGACGTCGTCGCGGCGGCCATCGACGCGCGCCTGAGGGAGACCGGCGACCCGTGTGTCTTCCTCGACGCGCGCGGCATCGAGGGCTTCGAGGCGCGGTTCCCGACCGTCACCACCGCGTGCCGGGACGCGGGCATCGACCCCGTCCGTCAACCCATCCCGGTCGTCCCCGGCGCCCACTACAGCTGCGGTGGCGTCGTCGCCGACGTGCACGGGCAGACCGAGATGCCCGGGCTGTTCGCCGCCGGTGAGGTGGCCCGCACCGGGATGCACGGCGCCAACCGCCTGGCATCCAACAGCCTGCTCGAGGGGCTGGTCGTCGGCGGCCGCGCCGGAC
>NZ_JAOPWB010000060.1 GCF_025965855.1 Mycobacterium sp.
GCGGATACCGCTACCGCGTCGACTCGGCCTGGGTCGAGGGGAGCCCGGCCGATATCGTGGCGGCCAGTCGGCGGCTGGTGCTCGACCGGCCCCGCAACGATCAGGGACACACGTTTTTCGAATACGCCCTGCCCCACGAGGGCCCCGATATCGCGATGTCGCTCAAGACCGACGTGATGGTGACCAGCTATGTCATCTACGAGGATCCCGCCAACGACGACACGCACCGCGACTTTCTGCTGTCGGCGATGGGCGACCTGGAGCCGCTGACGGTCGGCCAATACTGGGGCGCCTCCGACCAGCAGACCCGCCGGGTGAAATGCCTGACCGACGCCAATTGGGCACGGCTGCAACAGATCCGGACCGCCCGCGACCCCGACGGCGTGTTCGTCGACTACCTGGCCGGTAAGAACAAGTTCGACAACACCAACGGGTGGGAAGGCACTGTCACGTTAGTGAGTGTGGGTGAACTAGGAGGATCGGTGGGGTGAGCACCGCAATGCCGTCGTATAAGGGCCACCGCTACCCGGTCGAGATCATTAACCACTGCATATGGCTGTACGTTAGGTTCCCGCTCAGCTTTCGTGAGGTCGAGGAGCTGATGCTGGCACGCGGTGTCGCGGTGAGCTACGAGACGATCCGGCGGCGGTGCGCCAAGTTCGGGCAGGCCTACGCCAACCAGTTGCGCCGGCGGCGCCCGCGCCCCGGCGACAAGTGGCACCTCGACGAGGTGTTCATCCGGATCAACGGCAGGCTGCGCTACCTGTGGCGCGCGGTCGACCAGCACGGCAACGTGCTCGACGTCCTCGTGCAGTCACGCCGCAACGCGGTGTCGGCCAAGCGATTCTTCCGCAAGCTGCTCAAGGGCCTGCGGTACGTGCCGCGCGTGCTGGTGACCGACGAGCTGGGCAGCTACCAGGTCGCTCACCGTGAGCTCATGTCGTCGGTGGAGCACCGGCGGTCGCGGTATCTGAACAACCGCGCCGAAAACTCTCATCAGCCCACCCGGCAACGCGAACGGGCGATGAAACGCTTCACATCGTTGCGGCATGCGCAACGATTCCTGTCCGCCTTCAGCGGCATCTCCGCACACTTTCGGCCGCGACGGCATCTGCTCATCGCGACCCAATGGCGAACCGAGATGGCCGACCGCTTCGTGGTCTGGCGTCAGGTCACCGCGCTCGACACTGCCGCCTGACGTGTGAACGACTCAACGGTGTTCGGCCGCCACCGCTCCAAAACCAACTGCGCCACAACATTTTTCAAACAACGTGACAGTGCCTCCCGCACCGTGCACTTCTCCCGCACATCGGGTGACTGAACGCAGGCTGGACCTCTCGGTTCGCACCCGGCTGCTGGAATCCGCGGTGCGGCTGGTCGCCGAGGACGGACCGAGCGGGTTGTCGACCCGCAAGGTCGCCGCGCACGCCGGCACCTCGACGATGGCGTTGTACTCCCAGTTCGGATCGATGCCCGAGCTGGTGCGCGCGATCGTCGACGAAGGCTTCACCCGTCTCGGTGAGCAGTTCGCGCTGGTCGCTCGTACCGACGACCCGGTCGCCGACCTCGGCGGAATCTTCACCGCATGGCTGGACAACGCGCGCGCCAATCCCGACCTGTACGTGGTTATGTTCGGTTCCACGTCACTGGGCGGATACCGCCGTAGCGGCGACGATCTGCAGCAAGGCCGCTATACCTTCGACGTCATAGCCGAAGCTGCTCGGCGCGCGGTCGACGCCGGCCGATTCGCCCCCGACGAACCCGTCGCGATCGCCGCGCGACTGTGGAGCGCCCTGCACGGGTACACGATGCTTGAAATCGCCGGCTACTTCAACCCACCCACCTCCGGGGTCAAGTACGTCCTGCAGCCGATGCTCGTCGAGCTCGTTATCGGCCTGGGCGACGACCGGTCGAGTGCACAGGCATCGGCCGCGACCTGGTTCATCGACATTGGCTCATAACACTTTCTGGCCTAGCGTCATACCTCCGCCTAGTTGATTTGACATATCAAGTCAGTAAAGTACCGTTAATATTGACACGTCAAGTCACGTGCCCGCGCTCATGCGCATAGATCTACGGAAGAACGAAGACTGCGGATGCCCACAGAGCAGGAAACAATAGACATCGACCGGATGCCGCGGGGCGGCCCGGACGCCTCGTGGCTGGACCGGCGGCTCCAGACGGATCGTCTGGAATACCTGGACCGTGATGACGTCGACGATCGGGTCAAGCGCCGGGTCGTGCGCTCGCTGGAACGCCTTGGCAGGCTGTTCAAGGACCACGAAAACTTCGCCCGATTGGCCCTCAACGAGGTGGCCGCCATCGGTGACCCGAAAATCCTGGAATTGGGCTCGGGTCACGGCGGCCTGTCGCGCAAGCTGCTCGAACTGCATCCCGCCGCCCAGGTAACCGTTACCGATCTCGACGCAATCTCGGTGGCCAATATCGCCCACGGCGAGCTGGGCAGCCACCCCCGGGCGACGGTGCGCGTCATGGACGCCACCGCGATCGATGCCGCCGACGGATACTTCGACCTGGCGGTGTTCGCCCAGTCCTTTCATCACCTACCGCCGCCGCTGGCTTCACGGGTCTTCGCCGAGGGCACCCGCGTCGCCGGCAAGCTGCTGATCATCGACCTGCCGCGGCCGCCATCGATCCTTCATATTGCGGAGTTGGCGGTGATTTTGCCGCTCGCTGTCGTGCATCCCTTCGCCCACGAAGCCGCCATCAGCTCGCTGCGTGCCTACAGTCCTTCGGCAATGCGGGCACTCGCCGCATACGCCGACCCGAAAATCGACTTGCGGCTTCACAGACAGCCTGGGGGCCGTCAGATCGTCGTCGCTACCCGCACCGCCTAGCGCACGGTTTGAACGCAATTCTAAAACCACCTGAACGGTGAAGCGTCGCCGGCATAGGTAAAGTCGCGATGCGGAGTATGAGCCTGGCGTTGACCGCTAGGAGCAGAATCGGCGCTGGCCCAGGCGCTTTCGCCCGTACATCATGTTTCACGCCCGGCAGCCCGGCGATTTCGGTGAGGCAGCCGCGCAATTTGACACATCAACTTAGGGCCGGAGATCATGAACCAGTGTCACCCCGATCAACCGGCCAGACCACCAGTGGTGCGCTGTCGGCGCCCGACCAAGCGTTGTGGCGCGGGTTTCTCGCATGGTCGGAATCCGTTTTGGCCCTAATAAGGCGGGACCTGTTCGCCGCCACCGGGCTCTCCCGGCCGGATTTCGAGATCCTCGTGCGACTGCACGCAGCTCCCGACAACACGCTCACCCAGCGAGATCTGGGCGAGTCCCTGGGCTGGTCCCCATCGCGGATGTCGCATCACCTGGAACGGATGGAGGACCGTGACCTAGTCACCCGCGTCGACACTGGCACCGGTCGACTTCGCGACGTTCGACTCACCACGCGCGGCGCCGGTGAGATCGGCGAAGCCATTCAGGTGCACGCCACCGCCGTCCGTAATCATTTTCTCGGGCCGCTCGACCAACACCAAAAGCAGGCCCTCGCCGCCGTGTTCCGGCGTGCAACCGACGACGCTGGCCTGCGGCCATGACCCGCCGATGACCAGATACCACTGAAGTTGGACCTTCAAGTGCCTGAGACGTCGGGTAAGAAGCACTTCGCTCGACGGGTCGCCGGCAAATCCGAACGACGGCCCAACTTATTGAGTCGACGCGCAGGAAGTTCCCAACGCCGTGAACGTGGGCCTGACTACTCGGTGACGTGTGCTATTCGGCGATAGCGGCGTGCCAGGACAGGGCGGGGGACAACAGCTGATGCTCGACGACCTTGGTGATATTGCGGAGCTCATCGAGGAGGCCGACGCGGCATTCAACCGAGTCATGATGAGGCTTGGCAACGCGTGGGGGCTCACGGACGAAGCGGTCGATCATCACCTGCAGCAGATGATCGACACGATTCATGACACCGACGAGTAGTCGTACCTACCATTCTCGTCTGACCGTTCCCATGTCCTGCATCCGTCGACGTGTGGCGCTAAGCGACCTGAATGGCGGGGTTGCGCGGTGTTCGCCGATGTCGTCGGTTGGCTCGACAATCGGCGGCCGATGCTTGTCCTGCCGCGTTTGGCTTCAGAACTGACTAGTCTCATCCGCTTTCGTCATGGTCAGACCAACACGCCATTCTCAACGCCCTGGCGGTCTAAGGCTCACACCAAAGCCAACCATCACAGTCCCAACGGCGCCGCCGCCGTCTCATCAAGCGCCCCCTCATTCCGAAGCGTCTGACTTCCCGATCGGCTGAGTAAAGGGCGTCTTCGACGTCACCACGTGATGGCTTCGCCACCCTTGACACATCCGATCGTCAGCGCAGGATCGCCGGGTATGAGGAAGCGGTGAAATGCCGCTGTTTCGTACCGTGAACTGACGACAATTCTGACGACAACGATGACGACAGTGGGCTCCCCGACACCTCCACCTAACACGACACGAAAATTCGTATCGCGCCTTGTCACGCCAGTGGCCTGTGCCTACGGATCAGAAGGTTGTCGGTTCGAATCCCTTTGGGCGCGCTCTCGGAAACATCTGTTTACCTAGGCTTAGGTTAAACGGCTCGTGCGTGGTCAGCGTTTGCAAGGGTGACGCTGTGTAGCTTCGCATCATGGCGACGGTTGGTGAGCTGATGGGCCGGCTCGACCACTGAGCACACGCGTTGCGTCGTTATCCAGTCCTTCGTAACTCCTCGCGGGCGGCGCGCTTCTCCTCGTAGTGCTTCGCCTTGGCGTCGAGCATCGCGAGGAAGAACGAGAGCTCGTCGCGGGCGTGCTCGCCGGCCGGGCCAAAGTCGGTGCGCTCGAAGATCCGCCAGAACCGCAGCACGGGCTGGATCACCGCGTCGTGGTGCAGGCGCAGGTCGTAGATACCGGCCTTGGCGATGGTGATGGCGTTGTTGGCGTAGTCCGTCATACCCTGGCCAGGCATCTGGAAGCCGACCACCTCGTCGCGGATCGTCTGCATCGCCTCGTCGGGCGCGAGGTCGAGCGCGGCGTCCATCAGGTTGCGGTAGAAGACCATATGCAGGTTCTCGTCCGTGGATATGCGAGCGAGCAATTGTTCGGCAAGGGGGCAGCCAGTCGCACGCCCAGTGTTGCGGTGCGCGATCCGGGTGGCCAGCTCCTGGAACGAGACGTAGGCCAGCGCCTGCAGCATGGTCTTGTCGCCGCTGTCGTAGCCGGCCGTCATGTGCTCCATGCGTAGCGCCTCCAACCGGACCGGGTCCACGCCACGCGTGACGACGAGGTAGTCGCGTATCGCGATCGCGTGCCGGCCCTCCTCGGCCGTCCAGCGACCGACCCACTGGCCCCAGGCGCCGTCGCGGCCGAAGCCGGTGGCGATCTCGCGGTGATATGAGGGCAGGTTGTCCTCGGTGAGCAGGTTGACGATCATCGCCGTCTGCGCGACCGGGTCGAGCGGCGAGTCCTCAGGCTGCCAGTCGCTGCCGCCGAGGAAGGCGAAGTCACGCCCGCGTGACCAGGGCACGTAGTCTTGCGGCTGCCAGTCCTTCGCCAGGCTGAGGTGGCGGTCGAGGTTGGCTGCCACGACGGGCTCGAGTTCGGCCAGCAGACTGGTCTGTAAAGTTGTCACCTTACCTACGGTACCGTAACTTACGGCACCGTAGGTAGAGGTCTGAACGCACCGCTGGCGAATTGAGTCGATACAGGTGTGGGCAGAGACCCGGAGGCTTTAAAAGCTTTCGCCGCTGCCAAGACCGGCCGGCTGTGCCACGCGGCAACAGTAGGGCAACCGCGTCTTAGCCGCCACGGTTCCCATTCGGTTCGGATTAATTTCCTAAGAGTTCGGCCCGCCGCACCTGCGACACCACGGTGTACGGGCCGCCACTCAACACGCACTGCGCATGCCTTAATGGGCCTGCGACCGTGTCAATGGCCAACTCGATGTATCCGCTGGTGGCCAGGTGAAAGTCCCCGCCCCGTGCTGGTGATTTTAGGGTTGCTCCTTTCGGTGTTGGGCGTCTTTCATGCGGTAGGAGTCACCGTCGGTGATGACGACGGTGGCGTGGTGCAGCAGGCGGTCGAGGATGCTGACCGCGGTGGTCTGCTCGGGTAGGAATCGGCCCCATTGCTCGAAGGCCAGTGCGACCCGATGGCCAGGGATCGGCGTTCGTAGGCGCCGGCAACGAGCCTGAACAACAGCTGGGTTCCGGTGTCATCGAGCGGTGCGAAGCCGAGTTCGTCGAGGATGACCAGATCGACCCGCAGCAGGGATTCGATGATCTTGCCGACGGTGTTGTCGGCCAGCCCGCGGTAGAGCGTTTCCACCAGGTCGGCGGCGGTGAAGTAGCGGACCTTGTGCCCGGCCCGCACCGCCGCGGCACCGAGCGCGACGAGCAGGTGGCTCTTGCCGGTGCCGGCCGGGCCGACCAG